>NZ_DDFB01000098.1:0-9416 GCF_002336885.1 Novosphingobium sp. UBA1939
TTCGCCCCGTCGCCCACCGGGAAGGGAATGCGGCCCACGTCGAACAGCAGCGGATCGTAGGGCGCGTTATAGACCCCGCGCTCCCCCACCGACATCGCGCCGATGGTATCGCCGTGGTAGCTGTGCTCCATCACCAGGATGCGGTGGCGCGGTTCGCCACTGTGCGCCCAGAAGCCCAGCGCCATCTTCAGCGCCACTTCGACCGAGGTGGAGCCGCTGTCGGAAAAGAACACGCGGGTCAGTTCGGGCGGCAGGATGGCGGTAAGGCCGCGCGCCACGTCTTCCGCCGGATCGTGCGTCCAGCCGGCGAAGATCAGCTGGTCGATCTGCCCCGCCTGATCGCGGATCGCCTCGACGATGCGCGGGTGGCAGTGGCCGTGCGTGGTCACCCACCAGCTCGATACCGCGTCGATCACGCGGCGGCCCTCGGCGGTATAAAGCGCCGCGCCTTCCGCGCGGGTGACGCGGGTGACCGGTTGGCCCAGCCCGTGTTGCCAGAACGGATGCCAGACGGGCGATTCGCTCACCGGAAGTCCTCGATGCGGAAATGCGTGGCGAAGGCGGCGGCCACCGTCTGCGCCGTCAGTTCGGCCAGGCGCGGCAGCCGCCCCAGCCGCCGCACTTGCCCCATCGCCGCGATCGTCGCCTCGCTGTCCTCGTTGCCATCGCCCACGAAGGCCACGCCCAGCACCGGCACGCCCCGCCCGCGCAGCACCTCGATCGTCATCAGGCTGTGGTTGATCGTGCCCAGCTCCGTCCGCGCGACGATCACCGTCGGCAGGTTCCACCACGCAAACACATCGGCATAAGTCGTGCCGCGCGTGACCGGCACCAGCGCGCCGCCCGCGCCCTCGATCACCAGCGGGTCCACGGCGGGCACCGCCAGCCGCGCGGGATCGATCACCACCCCGTCGATCTCGGCCGCGCGGTGGGGGGAACAGGGCGTGGTCAGGCGATAGGCTTCGGGTAGCACCCGGTCGGCCGGCAACCCGCCCAGCCGGGCAACGTGATCGCGGTCCGCGCCGTCCTCCAGGCCGGACTGCACCGGCTTCCAGTAATGCGCGCCCAGCGCCCCGGCGAGCGCGGCGGAAAACACCGTCTTGCCGATGCCGGTATCAGTGCCGGTGACGACGATGCGGGTCATGCCGGCCCAGGTCCTGCCATTACGCGTCCCAGCGTTTCGGCCAGCGCGTCGATATCGGCGCGGGTGACGTTGAGCGTCAGCGAGATGCGCAGGCGGCTGGTGCCCTGCGGCACGGTGGGCGGGCGGATGCCGCGCACGTCGAACCCGGCCTGCTGCAAGGCTTCCGCCACGCGCATGGTCCGCGCATCCTCGTGCAGGATCAGCGGCAGGATCTGCGATCCGGTGGGTTCCACGCCGAACGGCGCCAGCGCGCGCTCGGCATGGCGGACCAGCGCGGTAAGGTCGTCGCGCCGGCGCGGTTCGTCCGCCAGCATCCGGATCGCCTCGCGCACGGCGGCGCAGACCAGCGGCGATGGCGCGGTCGAGAAGATGAAGGCACGGCCCCGGTTGACCAGGAATTCGCGCACGATCCGCGGCCCCAGCACCAGCGCGCCCTCGCAGCCCATGGCCTTGCCGCAGGTGCGCAGCACGATCGTATCGGGCCGGCCTTCGAGATGGGCGGCAAGGCCGCGCCCGTCGGGGCCGAATACGCCGGTGGCGTGGGCCTCGTCGATGAACATGATCGCCTCGTGCCGCCGCGCCACCTCGGCGAAGGTATCGACCGGGGCGATATCGCCGTCCATCGAATAGAGCGTTTCGAAGGCGAGCCAGATGCGCCCGGTGTGGCCCCGCGCGCGCCATTCGCGCGCCGCGTCGTCGAACGCCTGCGGATCGTTGTGCGCCGCCGCCACCGCCGTCGCGCGCGTCAGCCGCAGGCCTTCGTGCATCGAGGCGTGGACCAGTTCGTCATGGACGATCAGATCGCCGCGCTGGGGCAGCGTGGACAGCAGCGCGGCGTTGGCGGCATAGCCGGCGGAGAAGAACAGCGCGGCTTCGCTGCCGAAGAAGGCGGCGGCCTCGGCCTCCAGCGCCTCGTGCTCGGGATCGTTGCCGCGCAGCAGGCGCGATCCGCCCGATCCGAGCGGCACCCCGCGCGCGACGGCGCGTTCCACCGCCTGCGCCAGGCGCGGCGCGCGGGCCATGCCGAGGTAATCGTTCGAGGCGAAGTCCACGCCCCGGCGCGGCGCCAGCGCGCGCAGCCGGGCGCGTTCGCCCAGCGCGGCAAGGTCCGCCGAATGCACGCGCCACAGCGACGCCGCGCTCAGCGTGCCGCCATCTTCCACGGTGCTGCCGATGCCGCGCTCCATTCCGTGCTCCGGTTCAGGCCGCGCTCCGGTTCAGGCGGCGCAGGCTCCGGCGCAGGAGCGCTCGGCTTTGGCGGCGCGGGCCGGTTCCTCGCCTTCCATGGGCTTGAGGCCAAGACGGGCGAACAGCGCCGCGTCGGCATCGTCGCCGGCGTTGGCGGCGGTCAGCAGGCGATCGCCGGTGAAGATCGAATTGGCGCCGGCCAGGAAGCACAGCGCCTGCGTCGCGTCCGACATGCTTTCGCGCCCGGCGGACAGGCGCACCATGCTCAGCGGCATGGTGATCCGCGCCACCGCCACGGTGCGCACGAACTCGATGTCGTCGATCTTGGCCAGCGGCGTATCGGCCAGCATGTCGCCCAGCACGGTGCCCTTGATCGGCACCAGCGCGTTCACCGGCACGCTTTCCGGATGCGCGGGCAGCGTGGCCAGCGCGTGGATGAAGCCCACGCGGTCGGCCCGCGTCTCGCCCATGCCCACGATTCCGCCCGAACAGACGTTGATCCCGGCGTTGCGCACGTTCGCCAGCGTATCGATACGGTCGGCGAAGGTGCGGGTGGTGGTGATCTCCTCGTACCGTTCGGGCGAGGTATCGATGTTGTGGTTGTAGTAATCGAGGCCGGCGTCCGCCAGCTGCGCGGTCTGCGCCGGGGTGAGCATCCCCAGCGTCATGCAGGTTTCCATGCCCATCTGGCGCACGCCCTTGATCATCTCGATGATCGCCGGCATGTCGCGGTCCTTGGGGTTGCGCCAGGCCGCGCCCATGCAGAAGCGCTGCGATCCCGCGTCCTTGGCCTGCGCCGCCGATTGCAGCACGGCCTGCACGTCCATCAGCTTGGTCGCCTTCACGCCGCTTTCGGCCGAGGCCGATTGCGAGCAGTAGCCGCAGTCCTCGGGGCAGCCGCCGGTCTTGATCGACAGCAGCGTGCAGAGCTGCACCTCGTCCGCCCGGTGGTGCGCCCGGTGCGCTTCCGCCGCGCGGAACAGCAGTTCGGTGAACGGCAGGTCGAACAGTGCCGCGATCTCCTCGCGCGTCCAGTCGGTGCGCGGTGCCGGCCGGGTTGCGGGGCGAATGGCGGTGTCCTGCATACTGCGGTTCCCTTACGCGATTGATTCCCGCGCCCTTAACCCAAAAGCCGCCGGGGTGCCCTCAAAAAAAGCGGGGCGTTGTCCAGCGTGGAAAGCGCGCGGATTTTCAGGCGCCTTTCTCCCCCTCTGCCTCCCAGGGCCGCCGTTCGAGCAGCAGCGCCAGCGCGGCGCGGTTGAGCGCCGTAGCCTCGGCCTCGCTGTCGGCCTCGGTATAGCAGCGCAGTTCCGGCGCGTTGCCCGAAGGGCGCAGGTGGATCACCGCGCCGCCGGTAAAGGTCATGCGGAACCCGTCGGTCCGGTCGATCGTGGCGATCGGTCCGGCAATGGGGCCGAACAGGGCTTCGGCCCGCGCCTTCTGCGCGGCATCGTCGCCCGCGGTCAGCACGGCGATCAGCGCCTTGCTGTGTTCGACCGGGAAGTCCTGCAACCGATCGGAATAAGTCACGCGCGGCGGCAGGGTGGCAAGCAGGTCGGTCAGCGTGCCCGGCCGCGCCGCGTGGATCACCGCCAGCATCGGCAGCACCGCATCGCGCGTGGGCAGCGCGGTCAGCGTTGCGCCGTCTTTCGCGATGGCATCGCCCAGCAGGAAGCCGCCGTTCGCCTCGTACCCGCAGACGCGTGTGCCGCCATCCGCGCGCGCCTGGTTCATCGCCGCGATCACATAGGGCGATCCGATGCGCGTGCGCAGCGTGTGGGCGAAGCTGCCCGACCGTTCCAGCACGGTGTTGCTGCTGACCGGGGTGACCACGCGGTCCGCCCCCAGCGCCCGCGCGCAGAGCACGCCCAGCACGTCTCCACGCAGCCAGGTGCCGGTATGGTCGGCCAGCAGCGGCCGGTCCGAATCGCCATCGGTGGACACGATCGCGTCGAGCGGCTGCTCGGCGGCCCAGGCCTTCGCCAGCGCGATATCCTCGGGGCGCACGGCCTCGGTATCGACCGGGATGAAGCTGTCGGCGCGGCCCAGCGGCACGGCTTCCGCGCCCAGCGCCTCGACGATCCGGGTCACGATATCGCGCCCCACGGCGGAATGCTGATAGACCCCGATGCGCAGGCCGGCGAGCGCGTCGGCGCCGAAGAAATCGCGATAACGCGCGAGATAGGCGGTCTCGACATCGACCGGCTCCGGCAGCGGCGCGGGCACGGCGAGCATCCCCTCGTCGGTGAACTTGCCATCGGGCAGAGTCACCGCCTGCTCCTTCATCCCGGCCTCGTCGTCCTTCAGCACTTCGCCGGCGGGGCGGTAGAACTTGATGCCGTTGCGGTCGGCCGGGATGTGGCTGCCCGTCACCATCAGCGAGGGGATGCCCTCGGCAAAGGCGTGGAGCGCCAGCGCGGGCGTCGGCACATAGCCGCAGAACACCGGCTCCGCCCCCAGATCGCGCACCGCTTCAGCGCAGGCGGCGAGAATGCGCGGCGTGCTGGGGCGCAGATCGCCCGCCAGCGCCACTTGCGTGCCGGGCGCGAATTCGCCCAGCCCGGCCAGATAGAGCAGGAAGCCCTGGGTATAGCCGTAGCAGACCCGGTCGGTCATCGCGGAGACCAGCCCGCGCGCGCCGCTGGTGCCGAAGGCGACGCCCGATTGCGTCATGAGATCCTGGACGGAAGGGGATGCTGGCTGGTTCATCGTGCCCTGATACTGGAAAGAAGGACTTGCGGCAGGTCCGCATGGACCGGCTTGACGGCTATCGCAATGCCGCAGACCGGTTACCATTTCGAAATGGCTCGAAGATCGTATCGTTCCGATCGGCTGTGCAAAATGGCGAAAATCGCGCTAAGGCGACCGCCAGCGAGCGACACGCTTGCCCCCATTTGTATGCGTTGCATACAATAACGCCGCGCATTAGGGTACGACGTATGGAGAGGTTCGCAGAGATCATCGCGGCGCACGCGGGGCGTGAGGGGGCGTTGCTCCCGATCCTGCACGATGTGCAGGCAGCGTTCGGGCACGTTCCGGAAGAAGCGGAGCGCGCGATTGCGGCGGCGCTGAACCTGAGCCGCGCCGAAGTGCACGGGGTGGTGAGCTTCTATCATGATTTTCATGCCGAGGCGGATGCGCGGCCGGTGCTGAAGCTGTGCCGGGCGGAGGCCTGCCAAGCGCGCGGCGTGGAAGCGCTGGCGGCGGCGCTGCCCGAGCAGAACCGCGTGAAGGTCGAGACGGTCTATTGCCTGGGCCTGTGCAGCGTGGGGCCGAACGCGATGGTGGGCGACAAGGTCCACGCGCGGCTCGATGGCGCGAAGCTCGCCGCGCTGGTGGAGTCGCTGGCATGACGGTTACGGTCCGCATTTCCGATGACGCGCTGGCGCTGGCCTGCGGGGCCGACGAGGTCGCCGCCGCGTTCGCGAAGGCCGGCTGCACGGTCGAACGGGTGTCGAGCTGGGGGATGCACTGGCTGGAACCGCTCGCCGAGATCGACGGGGAAGGCTTCGGCCCGTTGACGGTGGACGACGTGCCGGCCGTGCTCACAGGCACCAGCCCGCTGGGCATCGGACCGATCGCCGACCATCCCTTCATCGCCCGCCAGCAGCGCTTCACCTTCGCGCGCGCCGGCAAGACCCGGCCGCTGAACCTGGGCGACTACGCCGCCAGCGGCGGCTGGGCGGGCTTGCGCAAGGCGCACGACATCGGCGCCGAGGCGACGATCGCCGAAGTCACCGCATCGGGCCTGCGCGGGCGCGGCGGCGCGGGCTTTCCGGCGGGGATCAAGTGGACCACCGTGGCCAAGGCGAAGGCGGCGCAGAAGTACGTGGTCTGCAACGCCGACGAGGGCGACAGCGCGACCTTTGCCGACCGCATGGTGATGGAAGGCGATCCCTTCATGCTGATCGAGGGCATGGCGATCGCCGCCTATGCCGTCGGCGCGACGAAGGGCTACGTCTATATCCGCAGCGAATATCCGCACGCCATCGCCAAGATGGAAGCGGCGGTGCGGGCCTGCGCGCATATTATCGCGCCCTTCGTGCTGGAAGTGCGCACGGGGGCCGGCGCCTATGTCTGCGGCGAGGAGACCTCGCTGCTTAACAGCCTGGAAGGCAAGCGCGGCGAAGTGCGCGCCAAGCCGCCGCTGCCCGCGCTGGAAGGGCTGTTTGGCAAGCCCACCGTGGTCAACAACGTGCTGACGCTGGCGGCGGTGCCGTGGATCCTGGCGCACGGCGGCACGGCCTATGCAGCGGTCGGCTTCGGTCGCTCCAAAGGCACGATGCCGATCCAGCTGGCCGGCAACGTGAAGCACGGCGGCCTGTTCGAAGTGGGCTTCGGCATCACCCTGGGCGAACTGGTCAACGCTGTCGGCGGCGGCACCGCCAGCGGCCGGCCGGTGCGCGCGGTGCAGGTGGGTGGCCCGCTGGGCGCCTATCACCCGCCTTCGGATTTCCATCTGCCGTTCGATTACGAAAGCTTCGCCGCCGCCGACGGGCTGATCGGCCACGCCGGCCTCACCGTGTTCGATGACACGGCGGACATGAGCGCGCAGGCCCGCTTCGCCATGGCGTTCTGCGCGGCGGAAAGCTGCGGCAAGTGCACGCCCTGCCGCATCGGCAGCACGCGCGGGGTGGAACTGATCGACCGCATCCGCGCCCGCGCCCCGCGCGCCGCCGACGCGGTGGAGCGGCTGCCCCAGACGCACAACGCGCGCAAGGGCGCCCGCACGCTGGCCGAGGAGATCACTCTGCTCGAAGACCTGTGCGAAACGATGAAGTTCGGCTCGCTCTGCGCGCTGGGCGGGTTCACGCCCTATCCCGTGCTGTCCGCGCTAAAGCACTGGCCGGAAGACTTTGGAGCGGATTTTGGGGCGGCGGTTCCGGCGGACGCTGCGGAATGAGCGGCGACGTCGCGCGCGCCCTTCGACAGGCTCAGGGCGAACGGGTTTGGGGTATAATTTCATTCCCAGCTCCACTCATGCTGAGCTTGTCGAAGCATGCGCGCCAACCCCGGTCTCGCACGCCATGATCCTGGGCGCCGTCCTGGCCGGCGGGCAGTCCTCGCGCTTCGGCAGCGACAAGGCGCTGGCCGAACTCGATGGCCGCACCCTGCTGGCCCGCGCGGTGGAAGCGCTGCAGGCGCAGTGCGACGCGGTGGTGGTGGTGGGGCGCGAGGATGCCCCGGTGCCGACCCTGCCCGACCGCCCGCGCCCCGGCATGGGGCCGCTCGGCGGGATCGCGGCGGCGCTGCACCACGCGGCGGAGGCGGGCTACGACGCGATCTCGGCCATTCCGCCCTTCTACTACGACTTCTCGCGCGACGAGCTGAAGGCGCACTACCGGGCGCTCGGCGGCGCCGTGCCGCTGCCGCTCATCGTCTACAACTTCGGCGGCCGCGTCGGCCGGCTGACCAATGCCGACCTGCTCGAACTCCTCGACGAGCCGAAGGTGATCGGCATCAAGCACACCTCGCAGGACCTCTACCTGCTCGAGCGCTTCAAGCGCCACCGGCCCGAGGCGGTGATCTACAACGGCTTCGACGAGATGTGCCTCGCCGGCCTGATCATGGGCGCCGACGGGGCCATCGGCACCACCTACAACTTCATGGGCGACCTCTTCGTGCGCCTGGCGAAGGCCTTCGCCGAGGGCCGCATCGCCGAGGCGCGCGCCCTCCAGGTGGTGGCGAACCGGGTCATCGACGTGCTGATCGAGGTCGGCGTCTTCCCCGGCACCAAGGGCATCCTGACGCTGATGGGCATCGACGTCGGCATCTGCCGCGAGCCCTTCCGCGCCCTGACCGACGCCGACCGCGCCCGCCTCGCCGACTGCGTCGCCCTGCTGCGGCAGACCGCCGAGGCCTGAGGAACCACCCTCCCCGCAGGACCCGCCGTCCGGTTCAGCCCTCGGGCTCGACCGGGCGGCGGCCGCGCAGTTCCTCGCCGGCACTGCGCGAGAAGCGGGCGTTCCAGATCGTGGCGAAGAGCGAGATGCCGGTCACGACCAGGAAGGCGACGGAGAAGTCGCCGAGCTCGGGGTGGTCGTGGTCGCGCGCCAGCATGGCGCCGTGCAGCGCCAGAGCCCCGACGCAGATGCCGAGCGACANNGTGTTGTAGGCGGTGAACTGGAACGACATGAAGAAGCCGCAGAGGAGCAGGATCGCGAAGATCAGGCCGATCGGCCAATCGGGCCGGAAGGCGGCGCAGACGGCGTAGCCGGCGGTGGAGACGAGGCCGACGACGATCAAGCCGGCGCGATAGCCGAAGCGGCGCAGCACCAGCGGCGCCACCGGCTTCATCGCCAGCGAACCGAGGGCGGTGGCGGTCACCACNNGCAGCATCAGCGGCAGCAGGAAGGGTTGGGCGCCCTGGGTGATGCGGGTCAGCGAGCCGGCGATCACCGACGTGCCGAAACTCGGGATGCGCATCAGGCGGACGTCGAGGATCGGCGCCGGATGGCGGCGGGCATGGCGGAGATAGGCGAGGCCGAAGCCGACGCCGGCGACGACCAACGCCGCGGCGAGCAGCGCCAGCCCCTCGTGGCTGGAGAGTTCGAAGCCGAAGAGCAGCAGGCCGAGCGCCAGCCCGGAGAGCACGAAGCCGATGCCGTCGAAGGGGCCGTCCGAACCGCTGTCGGTCTCGGTCTCGGGAATGTAGCGCCAGGCGAGGACCAGCCCGAGGAGGCCGATCGGCACGTTGATCCAGAAGATCCAGCGCCAGTCGAGCAGGGCGACGATGAGGCCGCCGACGGGCGGGCCGAGGATCGGGCCGGCGAGCGCGGGAACGAGCAGCCAGGAAATGGCCGAGACCAGATCGCGGCGGGCGACGTTGCGCATCAGGATGAGGCGGCCGACCGGCATCATCAGCGCCCCGCCGGCGCCCTGGACGAGGCGAGCGGCGACGAGGGTCGGCAGATCGGGCGAGAAGGCGCAGGCGATCGAACCGGCGACGAAGATGGCGATCGCGGCGCAGAAGACGGTGCGGGCGCCGTAGCGATCGGCGATCTTACCGCTCGCCGGGATGAACACCGCCAAGCTCAGGAGATAGGAGGTGAGCGCGATGCTCACCGCCGGCGCGCCGATGCCG
>NZ_DDFB01000044.1:0-55474 GCF_002336885.1 Novosphingobium sp. UBA1939
AGGCGGGGTCCGCCGGATGGATACGATTTCTGCGAGCCGCTCGCATACGGAGTTCGGGCGGGGCCATACCGGGGTAGGGCTGGCTGCTTCGCTCTCAAACCCCTTCCTTAAGCGGGAAGGTCCCCCTCTGGTGGCGGATCGGCGAGAAGGGTGAATGGGGTATGAAGGCAGCTGTTCTGAACGCCAACGAGGGCCGCTTCGACGTGGAGGATGTCCGGATCGATATACCCAAGGGCAGGGAGGTACTGGTCGACGTCAAGGCGTGCGGGCTCTGCCATTCCGATCTTCATCTCGCCGAGGCGAACTATGGTGTGCCCCTGCCGGCCGTGCTCGGTCATGAGTTGGCGGGCGTCGTTCGCGAAGTCGGACCGGACGTCCGCGAGCTAAAGGTCGGCGACCATGTGGTCGGATCGCTCGTGCAGTTCTGTGGTCATTGCGTCTCCTGCTTGTCCGGTCGCACGTACCAGTGCGAGCATCCCGAGGAGACGATGCGCGCGACGAGCGACGGTCAGCGGCTTACGAGGATGTCGGACGACAAGCCGGTGTACACCGGCTGGGGAACCGCCGCCTTCGCCGAGCAGGCGCTTGTCCATGAGAACCAGCTCGTGAAGATTCCCGAGGCTGTGCCCTTCCCGCAGGCCTCGATTTTGGGTTGTGGCGTGATCACGGGCGCGGGAGCGGCGATCAACTCGGCGGACCTCAAGACCGGGGACACCGTCGTCGTGATCGGAGTCGGGGGTGTTGGCCTGAACGCCATCGCAGGAGCGAAGCTTGCCGGCGCTTCGCATATCATCGCGATCGACAACCAGCCCGCGAAGGAAGAACTCGCCCGAAAGTTCGGCGCAACCGACTTCATCAACTCGGGTGAACGGGACGCCGTCGCCGCGGTGAAAGAAATCCTGCCGCGCGGTGCGGACCACGCCTTCGAGGTGATCGGACTGCCCGTGACCACGGAACTTGCGGTTCAACTGGTCCGACCGGGCGGGACGGCATATCTCGTCGGCCTTCACCGTCCCGGACAGACCTTCCCCGTCGCCGGTCTTGACGTGATCGTGCGCCAGGTCGAGGTGAAGGGCGTCTTCATGGGATCAAGCAACATCAAGCATGACATCCCGATGTATGCGGATCTCTACCTGCAGGGTCGGTTCAATCTTGATGATCTCATCTCGCGTGAGGTGAACATCTCCGAGATCAACGAGGCATACGAAGACCTGAAGCACGGCGCGATTGCCCGCTCGGTCATCACCTCGTTCTGACCGGAAGCTTCGACGCGGAACTTCGCACGCATCCCGGCGCAAGTTCGCGGGCTGTCCAAAGCCCCCCGCCGGAAAACGGGGGGGCCGGCAGGGCGTGTTCGTTTGCGGCGAGATTTGCTGCAACCCTGTACACAAGCAGGTCAGGAACGGCAGCAGATTTTGAAAGCAAGGCGTCTGTAAAACCAGGAGCTAATCATCCGGACGTCGCAAGGCGCGTTCCAGACAGGCGAGCAGGTCGGCTGGATCGAATGGCTTTCTAAGGAAGCTGCTGGCTCCAGCGTCGGTGGCTTGCCGTGCGATGTCCTTGCTTGGAAAAGCCGTGATGAGGACGACGGGTATATCGGGCTGGGTCCGGCGAATATGCTTGGTGAGTTCGATCCCGCTCATGCCAGGCATCTGGACATCGCTCAAAACGCAGTCGGGCCGGCATTCCTCGTCGCGTACGTAGGCGTCGGCGTTCGCGAACGACTTGGTCCGATAGCCGAGGCTGTGCAGGAGGTCCTCTAACGAAAGGCGAACATCCTCGTCGTCCTCGATGACGCCAATCAGTGGAGACCCGAGCAACTCATTTCCTTCAACCGTTCGATTGGACCATTGATCTCACCGTCTCGCGTCGGCAAGGCTTACTGCATCATCGGGCTCGTTTTCCCCTCCATGGGGCATGGAGAACGTGGGCATAACGCAGGTGAGGTCCATGGAAATCATTCCCGGCCGCCGTCAATGGGATCGATCGTCATCACGCCGTTAGGTCTTCCGACCGGTGATGCGCCGTAGGGAGAACCGGGAGGGTGACCCGGAAGATCGCGCCTGGCTGATCCGTTCGGTTCAGTCCGACGATCGTCCCGCCATGGGCTTCGACGAGGGTCTTGCAGATGCTTAAGCCCAGTCCGAGCCCCTCTGGGCGGGAGGTGTAAAAGCTGTCGAATATCCGGGAGATGCTCTCGGCGGGTAGCCCCGGGCCGTTGTCCTTTATCTCCAGCACGTAGCAGTCGCTATGGTGATGGCCGGCAACCTGGATCGCAGGCCGGCGCGTCTGACTGTCCTTGAGTATCTGGACCGCGTTGAGAAGCAGGTTCACCAGGACCTGCTGGATCTGGATCGGGTCCGCCTGAATGTGCTTCTGCAGGTCTGGAATATCGACGGACCAGGTGATCTTTCCCCTCTCCAGTTCGTGCCTGATGAATTGCATCGATTCCCTGACGAGGTCGACTACCGGAACGGTGACGGCGTTCGTTACCCGACGCGCCGCCATCCCGCGGATGCGATCCATCACGTCGCGTGCCCGACCGGCTTGCGAGGAGATGCGGGTTATGGCGTCGAGAGCGGCTGCCACATCGGGAACATCGCGTTCAAGGAACCGGGTCGCCGCCATCGCCGAGATCGAGATGGAACTGAGTGGCTGGCCCAGCTCGTGGGCGACAGATGCCGACATCTCGCCAAGCATGGAGATGCGTGAGAAGTGCGCGAGCTCTTCCTTCAGGCCGTCAAGGGCTGCACGCCTCTTGAGTTCCTCGGTTATGTCGATGAACGCGGCAAGCCAGACCCCATGTGGTCCATTCGGAACCCGCATCACCGCAGCAAAGATCGTGTCGAAGCCCGACCCATCGAGACGAATGGAGCGAGCCTGCTCGTGGTATTCGTGCTTTCCATCGAAATAGGCCGCGGAGACGTTCTTGAGAACCGGACACAGCGGATCGAAGAACCGGTGGGTGGGCGACCCGATGAACTCGCTTTTATCCGTTCCTCCGAACATCGCGACAGCCGCATCGTTCAGATCCAGGAGGACGGCGCTGGTGAGCGCAGCCAGGTCTGCGGGACGTTCGGACAGGTAGGCCTTGAAATCTTCGACGCCGTTCTTGCGCAGTTCGTCCGCCTTGCGCGAACGCTCGCGGGCGTCAACGACGACGAACGCGATGGTGGAGATCTGCATGAAGATCTCATACCAACTCCATCCGGGCTTCTCGAACGGTTCGCGATGGCGCGGCGCGCAATCGTCGTCCTCCGAATTCCGCCTGCTCTTCCCGGAGATCGTCCTGTTGTTCCAAGGCACCGTGTCCGGGCTGGACATGCAGCCAGCGTCGGAGAGCCAGCCTGCTCCGTCGATGAGCGCGGGAGCTTTGCATACGGGTGTCGAGGGGAGGGAAGGCACCTGATCATTCCGGGGCAAGCCAAGGGCACCGGAGATGGACTTCGCAACGCTTTTGGATTCTCCCCGAGAGGACAAGGGTGGTTCTCCCTAGTATTCGCTTATTTAGCCAGTATCCCGAGGCCAGTACCTTAGCGACCCATACGATCGCATGTAGTGACACTCCCGTCTGTCCGCCGCAGCACACGCGGAGGAAGGTGGGGTATCGGGTGCTAGGGCGGATTCTTTTCTTTGGCGCCGGCGTTGCGGCGTGCGGCTCATCCGGAGGCGCGCTCGCCCAGGATGCCATTCCGGCCGGTGGGGACGAAGAGACACCCGCGATTGTCGTGACCGGGAGCAAGCTCGGGAGCGATCCTCAACGCCAAGCGCGGTCGCTGCAGATACTGAGCTCGGAAGATCTTGCATCGCGGGGGATTCAGGACGTGGCCGGGCTGGCCAAGGTGGTCCCAGGCCTGACATTCACCCGATCGACCTATGGGGTGCCCGTCTATTCCATTCGAGGGATCGGTTACTTCGACAACAGCCTGACCGCTCCGCCAGCGGTGGCAATCTACATCGACGAGGCGCCGCTTCCGTACTCGGCACTGTCAACCGGAGCCGCGCTGGATCTCGCTACCGTCGAGGTGGCAAAGGGGCCGCAGGGAACGCTGTTCGGACAGAATTCCACAGGGGGGGCGATAAACTTCGTGTCCGCCAAGCCGACGGACCGCCTGAGTGTGGGCCTATCGTCGGACATCGACAGCTTTGGGCAGTTCACCAACGAGGGCTTCGTAAGTGGCCCCATCGCCGCGAATCTCAAGATGCGGCTTTCGGCCAGCTATGAACGCGGTGGCGACTGGCAGGAGAGCGATAGGACAGGAGAGAAAAGGGGGGGCAAGGACTTGCTGATCGCCCGCCTCCTGACCCAATGGAACCCAGCCCACAATCTGGATGTCCTGCTCAACATCAACGGGTGGCGGGATCGGTCCGATACCCAGGCTGGCCAGCTGGTGACGCTAAGGGGCGCGAGCCCGCCTCTACCTCAGGGCGTCCAAGGCCATCCTGCGGGCGTGCGCAGCAACCGGTTGGCCGATTGGTCGGATGATGGCGCGTTTGCTCGTGATGCCGATTACTACCAGGCTTACCTCCGGGTGTTCTATCGGCTCGAGAACCTCACCCTCACCTCGATCACATCGTGGCAGGACCTGTCGCGTGACGATACGTCGGATTCAGACGGCACGAACTTTCAGCTTCTCCAGTCCCGGACCCCGGGGCGGGTCTCCATATTCTCCCAGGAATTGCGCGCGCGGCTCGAGCAGGGACCGGTCAAGTGGATGGTGGGAGGAAACTTTCAACGGGAACGGGTCAAGGATGAACTGGCTCTCACCATAAAGGACAGCAGTTTTCCGTTCGACGCCATTCAAACCAAGACGAGACATCGCAACCGTAGTTGGGCGGTCTTTGCCAATCTGGAGGTCGACGTCACGGACAGGCTGACTCTTGAGGGCGGCGGACGCTATACCGATGAACGCCGAAGGTTTCAGGGGTGTAGCTACGATGGTGGCGATGGCAGCCTTGCGGCGTATGTAGGCCGCGTGGCAACGACGCTTTCGGGAACGACGGTGAACATTCCCGCTGGCGGATGCGTGTCGCTTTCGGACCGTCTCCTGCCCGCGGTCACCCACACGGAATTCTCTGATCGGAACTGGTCCTGGCGCGCCGGCCTCAAGTGGTCGCTGCACCCAGCGATCATGCTTTACGCCAACGTGAGCAGAGGTCAGAAGAGCGCGGCATTTCCCACCGTCGCCGGAACGGTTGCAAGCCAGTTCGCGCCTGCCAAGCCGGAAACCGTCATTGCTTATGAAGTCGGAGCGAAGGCCACGGGCTTGGGAGGGCGCGTGCGCATATCTGCGGCTGCCTTCCACTACGACTACCGCGACAAGCAGGTGCGCGGAAAGACGATCGATCCCAACATTGGACCGGTCGGAGCACTCGTGAACATCACCCGATCAAGCGTTTGGGGAGGTGAGGTCACGGTGGACGCCGAGCCGCTCAAGGGGGTCGACCTCGCGGCCGGGATGAATCTGACAAGCAGTTCCATCCTGGGTCCATTTCTCGCCTATGACGCCTATGGCCGGCGCCGCGATCTGGGCGGGGAGCCGTTCCCCCTGACGCCGAAGTGGCAGCTGTTCGGCAATGTGGGCTATCGCCGAACCGTTGGCAGCGGTGGCTCGGAGGTGTTCGTCGGCGCGAGTATCAAATACCAGTCGGGGACGAACGCGGACCTCGGAGAAATCGCAGCCCTTTACCTCAACCCGTATGCGATCGTCGATCTGCGGGCGGGCGTGACTGTGAATGGGAGTTGGACCGTCCAGGCCTATGTCACGAACGTCGCCGACCAGAAGTATGGGACGTTCACCAGCACGGTTTCGCCTGACGTCAACGTGCGCTTCACCGGTATGCCTCGAACCTTCGGTTTGCGGGCGAGCTACCGTCTCTAGGTCGTAAACTTATAATAAGCAGGCTCGAGGTTTGGAGCAAAATGGCCCGGCGCAAGAAGGAGGGGTGCAGGAATATGTCGATATTTCAAACCACTCCGACGCCGCGCTGGGCCATTTTGGTCAAATCCCTACGGGACGTCCAAATGGCTTCCATCTCGAACCGAAAGGCGCTTGCAAAGGCAACCAGCCTTCGCGGCGCGTCTTTCGGCCCGATATGTTCGCCATTTGGACGCCTCGATCCTGCTGATTATAAGTTTACGACCTAATACTCCGTACAGATCGCCATTCGGTCCGCGGTGCCGATACCTTGGTATGTATGGCCAGCTCGGGGAGGGTGGACCATTGTCGGCGCGTAAAATGAGCTGCCGATTTCCGGTATTGGGACTGAAGTTTGTCTGAATTCACGAAACTCGACATCGAGGGTGACGTCTCCAGCCGTGACGTCGCATATCGCGCGATTTCGGGTTCAGGGCAGGTGGCACGGCAGAGCACGTTGACGAGCTCGGCGGTGCACATCGAATTCAATAGGAGAACCGCGCCGCAGCCGGTTCTTGAGTGGCTGTACCGGCAACCCGTCGCCACGATGATGTGCCTGCGGAGCGGCTTCTCCGGATACAATCTCAGCGTCGGCGGCTCGGCCGAAAGGAGCTACTCGCCGAGACGGCACAGGTTGTTCTACCTGCCTCCCGGTGCGGATGCCCAGGGTGACTACACCGTCGGAAACACCTGCAGCTACATCGCGGTGTTCTTTCCTGCCGAGCTGGCGGAGAACGCGGCGAGCGATCCGGTGATCGGGTTCGATGATCCGGCGATACGCCATGGCTTGGCCGACCTCACCAACTGGAGCGATGATCCCGGGTTTTCCATCATGGCGGAGGGGTGGACGCTTCAAACCGCAGCACGCCTCCGGCTGCGGAGCCTAAGGACAGCTCAATCACCGGATACCGTGCCCGAGCTCAAGCCCGATCGGCTCATCGAGTTCCTGCGATACGGCCATGTCGTCCCCACCCTGGGCGACATGGCGCAGGTGGCCGAGATGTCGCGCACGGAGTTCATGCAGTCGGTCTGGCAGAAAACGAAGCAGACACCGTTCGAGTATGCCGTGAAAATGCGGATGGAGGCGGCGGCCGCGCTTCTGAACGACAGAAGCCTTTCCATCGAGCAGGTCGCCTCGCGCTTCGGTTATGGATCACTGGAAGCATTCTCGCGCGCATTCGTCCGGATCTTTGACATGACCCCGGAGAAGTATCGCGCATGCCCAGGGTGACGGCGTGCCGGTTCGGTCGTGTTCGCTCGATCATCTCGATCGCGCCGCGCCACTACCAGGGTATAGGTCGACCTTACAAAATGTGGCTGACAGGTTCCGTCGATGGTGATTTCGCGGGAACCGGAAAATCCTGAGTTCTACAGGCATGTGAATGGCAAGGCGCATGTGTCCATTCGAGCGTCGCCTTCGCTACGGCTTGAAAAGGTCGATCGCGTCAGCGACGAACCCGTCGTAGCCCGCTACCGTCAGCCCTGCCTTTCGCTCTTCATGTTCGATGCCGGATATCGGCACTTCAGCGTCGACGTGGCCGGCGAGGTCAGCAACGTGTCAAGGCCGCAGCGTAGCGTCTTCGCCTTGCTTCCCGCTGCTGAGGAGGTGCGTGGAGAGTTCCACGCCGTCGGGGACCGCTTCCGCTACAGCATTGCGTACATCGAAATCGACTTTCTCAGCGCAAGTGACCGTGCGCTGTTCGAACGCCCGCTGGTAGGGTTCGAGGATACCACCCTGCAGTGGGGGATGTCGGAGCTTGGGGGATGGAGTCATGACCCGACTTTCCCGCTGATGGCCGAAGGGTGGGCCCTGCAGTGCGTGGCGCGGTTGCGTGCGAAACTGGGAGATAGGAAACCGGGGGAAGCACGAAGTGGCGGGCTGGCGCCGGCTCGGCTTAAAATGGTCACCGATTATATCGAACACCGCATCCAGGAGAGCATCACGCTCCACGAGCTTGCCGCCATCGCGGGCCTGAGCATCCGTCAGTTCGCGCGCAGCTTCCAGGCGAGCAAGGGCAAGACACCCGCGCGCTACATCCACGACCGGCGATTGGGGCGGGCTCGCGAGATGTTGGCCATGCCGGGGTTCTCGATGACGGATGTCGCGTATGCCTGCGGCTTCTCCCACGCCCAGCACTTCTCCAACAGCTTCCAGCGTTCAACCGGCATGACGCCGACAGAATTCCGGCAGGCGAATGGGGGGCGATGCGACGCGGTCTGACCGCCTTCCCATTGCGACAGGCGCGCGTCTTCCTCAGGAGTTCTTGGGGGGTGGACCCATACCATGTTATGGGATGTTCGGCCCAGCGCGCGATGCGAAAGCATGGTCGGGGGTGGAACATGCTGCGACACGACCGCATCGAAGATTGGCTTGGACTTCAAAAAGCGCCTTCCCCGAAGGCGCTTCACAGCATGAGTTGAGTGGCGGTTAGATGGCGGCAGCTATCCCAGCCGGTGCGCGCGGCGATGCGTTCTATCCCACCAGAGCATTCTGGCATCGGGGGCGCCGATCGAGCAGCAAGTCTAGCGGCCCCGGCGGTGCCTCCAGATCATGCCGCGCGGGCGTCGCACAACGGAAAGGTCGCTCCGCGATCTTGGCCGCCGAGATGCTCGAGCACCAATTCCTGCAGTTCGCTCACGGCGGACGAGGCGGTGTAGCTTACGTCCATGATGCGTTTCAAAAGATGCCGTACACTTGCAACATCCAGTTCGGGCCGATCGAGAAGCTGCTCGATCAGAGAGGACTGGAGCACCGTGGCGCAAACCTTCTGCTGGACGTGATGGGATACTGCGATCAGCCGGTCCATCCCGTTCGCCGTCTCGAGATCGAAGTTCAGGTTCGCTTCGGAGATCGGCGGCAGGGCTATCATTTCCATCGTCGTGGTCTCCTTGTTTCGACTGTCTGGATAGCATCCCCCTTGGCGAGCGAATTGCAGAACAAGGACACGACATACGCGAAACGGACAGAAAGCGCGGAGCGGACCGAGTGGCGATCGCCAACAGGTTGTCTGCGGTGACTGACAGCGCGGGCTCATCAAGGTCTTCTGAGGACAGCATCCATAACGCCGGGGGAAGCGACTACTATCGCGATGTCAGCGGAACCGTTTCTCTGGTGCCCAAGGATTCGCCATCGGTTCGCATCGAATCACTGACACGCCATTCCCGGGAACCGATAAGCTGGCTGCTCCGGCAGCCCCGTGTCGCTCTCTATTGTTGGGATGCGGGCTTTCAGCGCTACTCGCTCGATATCGGAGGCTCGCGGGTCGAGACCGAGCGAGCTTCCGGGAGTCTCACTCTCATCCCCCCGGAACTGAAGGCTTCCGGCGAATTCTATTGCCACCCGACGACGCAGTACCGCGCTGCCTTCATCGACTTGTCCCTGTTCGAGGACAGAGGCCGCTTCACGCTCTCTCAACCGCTTGCCAGTTTCACGGACCAACCCTTGGAGAGGAGCGTGAAGGAACTGTTTGGTTGGCGTGACGATGCAACCTACAGCCTGATGGCGGAGGGGTGGGCGCTGCAGGCTGTCGCTCGCATTCGTCGCATAATGGACGGTGTCCACAAGCCGACGATCGTCAAGGGCGGTATCCCGGCGCCCGCGCTCCGGCGAGTCGAGGAATACGTCCACAGCCGGCTTCATGAGATCATCAGTCTCGACGAACTCGCTGGCATCGTTGGGCTGAGTATTCGGCACTTCGCCCGTGCCTTTCAAACCTCAACCGGAAAGACGCCGGCTCGCTTCGTTCAGGAGCGCCGCATATCCCGCGCGAAGGAGATGCTCGCCCACGAGCACGTTTCGATAACAGAGGTGGCGCTCGCCTGCGGCTTCAGCCACGCACAGCATTTCTCGACGAGCTTCAGACGCGAAGTTGGAATGACACCATCGGAATTTCGCCACGCGCATAAGTCGTGAAAGCAAGGCTGAACGGGGATCCCCTACCCGGTGCCACCGTGGCGCCAATACCACGGTATGGTTCAACTGAACGGGCCAGGCGTTGTACGATGCTCCGATGACGACGGCTGACGCCGGCGCAGTGCTTCTTGTCGATTCGATCCGGCATGAGATGGTCGAGTATAAAGGGAGACCGTCTTTTGGTTGAATCGTCACCGCCCAATGGGTCGCCGCGGTTGATAGCGGTCGTCGATGATGACGAGGACGTTTCGTCGGCGCTCGGAAGTCTCATCGAGAGCATGGGCATCCACGCCATGACCTTCGGCTCTGCGGATATCTTTCTTGCTGACCGAGATCGGCGGTTCGATCTCGTTATCAGTGATGTACAGATGCCGGGGACAAGCGGTCTGGAGCTGGCGAAAATACTCCGTAAAGAGGCCGTGCCGCTGATACTGATCACGGCGTTTCCGAGCCCGGAGGTGAAGCAGCAAGCGATCGCGCAAGGCGTCCGTTGTTTCATGCGAAAGCCATTCGACCCAGACGAGTTGATCGACTGCATCGAGCGTATCCTGGCAGGCGACTTGTAGGGTAATCGCCATTGGGTATCCCTTTCTCAACGTGGAATTGAATCATCATGGAGACAATCGGAAGAGATCTGCAGGAGATGCAGCGGACGCCGCTTCTGGCTGCTCATGTAGAGGCTCTCCGCAAATCGGGAGTGGTGAGGGAGTATCCGACGGGTGTCTTCGTCGCGCGGCCCGGTGAACCCGCGGACCGTTTCATCTATGTCCTTGAGGGCGAGATCGAGGTGGTCAACCCGCTCACCAATGAGCGCCACCTTCCATCCACACTCGGCCCGACACAGTTCATGGGCGAGATCGCGTTTCTGGACGGCGGCAACTGGTCGATGCTGTTGAGGACCGCGCAGCCGACACGGGTCATCGAAGTCGATCGGCAGACGATGCTGGGCCTGATGGCGCACATCCCGGAGATGTCGGACATCATCATCACGGTTTTCGCCGCGCGACGCCGCCGTCAGCTCGACACCCGGGATGGCGCTCTCATTCTCATCGGGGAAGACAGGGACCGGGCGATCCGCAGGATCGCGGACTTCGCGAGCCGGAATCGCATCCCTTTCACTTCGCTCGTGCCTGGCAGCGACGAAGCGGTCCTGGCGGCACGCAGCTGTTCGAGTACCTCAACGGAGCCGATGGTGATATTCGGGCGGACAGTCATCGAGGATCCGACGCCAGAACGTGTCGCTCGCCTGCTCGGTATCGGCCGTGAACTGGTCGATGACGAGGTGTTCGACGTCGTCATCATCGGGGGTGGTCCTGCCGGCGTCGCGGCGGGTGTCTATGCTGGCGCGGAGGGTCTGAGCGCCCTGGTGGTCGAGGACACCGCGGTCGGGGGGCAGGCCGGCACCTCCAGCCGCATCGAGAACTACATGGGGTTCCCGACCGGGATTTCGGGCGCCGACCTTGTCTGGCGTGGCGAAGTTCAGGCGATGAAGTTCGGAACCCGCTTCGTTGTTCCAAGGCGCGTATCCCTTCTCGAGCGTCTCGACGACGGCGACTTCTGCGCCACGTTCGACAGCGGGCAAGCTGTCCGCGCGAGGGCGGTAGTGGTCGCGACCGGCGTACAGTATCGACGCCTCCCAATCCGCGGTCTCGCCCAACTCGAGGGAGCCGGCGTCTACTATGCGGCGACGGAGAACGAGGCGCGCAGCTGTCATGGCGGTGACGTCGTCGTGATCGGTGGGGGAAATTCCGCCGGGCAGGCCGCCATGTATCTCAGCCGCTCGGCGCGCAGCGTGAGGGTGCTGGTCCGCGGAAGCTCGCTTGCGGCGTCCATGTCCAGCTATCTGTCGAGCAGGCTGGAGGCGGATCCGGCGATCACGATCGATTACGGCGCCGAGGTCGTCTCCCTCGAAGGGGACGAGCGTCTGGAGAGAATTTCTATACGGGATGTCGTCAGCGGGGATGAGAGGGTGGTGGATGCTTGCTCGCTCTTCGTGATGGTCGGAGCTGCGCCCAACACGGACTGGCTGTCGGGGCTGGTGTCACTCGATGACAAAGGTTTCGTCGTCACGGGCGATGCCGCTGGCGCCGCATCGTCCTACGCGACCTCCTGTCCGGGCATCTTTGCCGTAGGCGACGTGCGGGCCCGCTCGGTCAAACGTGTCGCGTCTTCGGTGGGCGAGGGATCGGTGGTGATCTCCCAGGTCTGGGACTTTCTCAATCCGAGCCTCGGTCGCTAGAGTCAGGACGCGAAGTTCGCAATACCAATGTATGAGCGCCCTGATCCGGTAGGGCGGTCCCATCGCTTCCCCTTCGCGGCTACATTGTTTGCAGCGAGCACCACCCGCAGGGGAAAGGCAGCGCCAGCGACACGAAGTTTTCGGATCGCCGGAGGCGAACCGTCCTCGCCAGGTCCTCGACCCGTGGTGCGGGTGAGAGTGGAGGAACGCACAATGAACCCGAGCATGCTGCATCCTTCGGGGGAGGTCCTGGCGGATTCCGAGATGAACCATCGGATCGCGAACAATCTCGCGCTCATCGCCGCGATCGTCGAACTTGATGGGCGCACCGTCTCCGACCCGCAGGCAGCGATCGTGTTGGCGGCAACGCAGCGCAGGATTCACGCCGTGGCCAGCGTCCATCGGGCGCTGTACCGCGAACCCCTGGCGGAGACCGTCAATCTCGGCGTTTTCCTCGATGAACTGGGCGATTCCCTCCGCGCCCTGGTTTCCGATGGCCGGGACCGCCGGACAATCACGGTCAAAGCCGACGACTTTGACCTTCCCAACGAACATGCCGCCGCTTTCGCGATCATGGTGAGCGAGCTGGTGGGAAATGCCTGCAAGCACGCCTACCGCGTGGACGATCCCGGCGAGGTACGCATCCTTTTCGACGCAACGCCATCCGGAGACTGGCGTCTGGCGGTCGAGGACGATGGTGTTGGCATTGGTCACCTCAATGGCGGAGAGCGCGGACTGGGTTCGCACATCATCCAGGCTGTCTGTAAGAAGCTGGGTGGTCAGCATGCATGGGAGGCGTGCTACCCGGGGACCCGTTTCATGATGTGGACGGGAAGCAAGCCAAGGCGAGCTCGGAGTAGCAACGCGATGACAATGGTTGGCGAGATTCTCGATGCAGAGCACGCAGGAACCTGGAGTTCGAAAGGGTGAGTGATGAAGATTGACGAGAAGCGCGAAGAAGCCATTGCGGAGAAGACAGGCAGCGGGCGGTTTCAGCTGGCGATCACGGCCGGCGGCGCGCATTTCATGGCAGATGAGCCGGTGGAGGTTGGCGGCCTGGGATCCGGGCCAAGCCCCTACCAACTGCTGGCGTCGGCGCTCGCGGCCTGCACAACGATGACGCTACAGCTCTATTCCGAGCGCAAAGGCTGGGATGTCAAAGTAAGGTGCACCGCTGTCGGCCATCGCCGCGATGAGGCGTCGAACCCACCGGATATTTTCACGCGCAGGATCGAGTTCGATGCCGACATTGATCCGGCCAGGAAAGCCCGGCTCCTGGAGATTGCCGATCACTGCCCCGTCCATCGCACGCTCATGCGCGGAGCGCAGGTAGTCACCACGGACGGGGCTCTGCCGAGCGCGGCCCCGGCGACGAGTCACATGGCCGACATGGAGGCCTTGATCGCTGTCGGTCGCGGCTCCTTCGACTTCACCGAAACGAATTAGGGCAGGCTGAACCGCGCCGGGTTTGCCGCAGGCTCGGCAACATCCCGCCCGCCGAAGCCGAAGATCAATGTTATACTGCCGCCACCACACGCGCGATGGCAGCCGCAGACCCGGCGCGGTTCAAGGACGTCTGTCGTCTCATCGCAGAGCCGTTTCCTCGTGCCTCTGCGAGACATCCGAAAATCCCGATTGTCGCTCAACACCCGCTTACCATTGTTCAAGGTTTGCGCGGTAAGGCGAAGGCGTGCAAATGCCGCCGTCGCTCTCGATTCAGACACTGCCACGCAGTCTGCCGGTCATGGCCGTTCTTGGCCTTGACGAACCGGTCGAAGGCGATTGGGCAAGGCTGCGCGGCTATCAGTATTTCAGCGCATTCCGTCGTATGTATCTGAAAGTCGGCATGAATGTGCTGGCGGCGCTATTCCTTGCCTTC
This sequence comes from Novosphingobium sp. UBA1939, assembly GCF_002336885.1. Lineage (NCBI taxonomy): Bacteria > Pseudomonadati > Pseudomonadota > Alphaproteobacteria > Sphingomonadales > Sphingomonadaceae > Novosphingobium > Novosphingobium sp. UBA1939. The sequence continues at coordinate 13,950 of NZ_DDFB01000044.1, forward strand.
GTGAGTTTCGGGGCAACGCCTCCTCTCTTCATCCTTGGCTGGATGGTTCTCCTGGCCGCTGTGCTGCTTCAGGGCATGCGCCTGGATCGGGGGCTGGCCGACGCCGACCGCCGCCGTTTGACCAGGCCGGAAATCGTCCGCCACGCGCTATGGATCGTGGCGCTGGCCTTGATCTGGACGCTGCCGCTGGTTGTGTTTCCCCTGTTCGGACATGTGGAACGGCTGGCCCTGTGGATGGTGATGACGGTGATTATTGCCGGCATGGCCTATGCGCTGGCCGCGGTGCCGCTGGCCCCGCTGCTTTTTGGCGGCATCGTGGGCATTACCGGCGCGGTCATGTTCGTGTGGTCCGGTCAGGTCGTGAATGGCGGGCTGGCGCTGGCGTTCGTGACGATCGTTTCCGCCGGCAGGATCGAGGCGGCACGTGCGTTCCTGAACGCGCGCGTGGCCGAAGCCGGCATGGCCGAAAAGGGCGAGGTGGTTTCGCTTCTGCTGCGCGAATTCGAGGAAGGCGGGGCGGACTGGCTGTGGCAGATCGATACGGCCCGCCGGGTCCGCGCCGCATCGCCGCGTTTTGCCTTCGCGCTCGGCTGCGAGCCGGACGAGGCAGATGGCAAGCCTCTGATCCAGCTGATCGCCGGACCTTCGTGGGATAGCGGGCAATTCCATTCCAGCCTGCACGATCTGGCGGAACGCCTGAAGCGGCGCGAAAGCTTCTCCAACCTCATAGTCCGCGTCACCATCGATGGTGGCCACCGGTGGTGGGAGCTGTCGGCATCCCCCAAGGTCGACGAGAATGGTGGCTTTGCCGGCTTCCGCGGCGTGGGTTCAGACGTGACCGAACAGCGCGAAAGCTCCGAGAAGATCGCCTATCTCGCCAGCTACGATACGCTGACCGGTCTGCCCAACCGGATGATGGTGACCGACACGCTGGGCGAAGCGATGGCGGACGCCGACAAGTGGCGCACGCGTTGCGCGTTCCTGATGATCGACCTCGATCGTTTCAAGGCTGTCAACGATACGCTGGGGCATCTTGTGGGCGACCAGTTGCTCGCGCTCGTTTCCGAACGGTTGCGCAAGCTGATGACCGACAACGAACTGTGCGGCCGGCTGGGCGGCGACGAGTTCGCCATCGTCCTTCGCGACGCTTCGGATACGGATCGCATAGCCCATGTCGCCCAGGCGGTGATTCATGCGCTGTCGCAGCCGTATCAGGTAGACAGCCACACCCTTTATGTGGGGGCGAGCGTGGGTTCCGCCATCGGACCGCGCGACGGGGCGACCGTGGAAACGCTGATGCGCAACGCCGATCTGGCGCTTTACCGGGCGAAGGACAGCGGCGGGGGGACGCATTGCAACTACGAACCCGCGCTTCATGCCCATGCCGAGGAACGCCGGCAGCTGGAATTCGCGCTGCGCCGCGCGCTGGAACGGAACGAACTGCACCTGACCTATCAGCCCGTGGTTGATGCCACGAGCGAACAGCTGGTGAGCTTCGAGGCGCTGCTGCGCTGGAACAGTGCCGAACACGGCATGATCAGCCCGGCCAAGTTCATTCCGCTGGCCGAGGACACGCGGCTGATCGTACCGATCGGCGAATGGGTGCTGCGCATGGCCTGCCTCGAAGCGGCGCGCTGGCCCGATCCGATCAAGATCGCGGTGAACGTGTCGGGCGAACAGCTGCTCGATCCGGCCTTTGCGGACACGGTGGTCAGCGCGCTTTCCGCCAGCGGGCTGCCGCCGCATCGGCTGGAGATCGAAGTCACCGAAAGCATCTTCGTGCGCGATGGCACGACCGCGCAGGCGACCCTGCAGCGCATCATGGCGCTGGGCTGCGGCGTGGCGCTGGATGACTTCGGTACCGGCTATTCCTCGCTCGGATACCTGCGGCAGATGCGGTTCTCGACAATCAAGGTCGATCGCATCTTCGTGCAGGGCGCGGCGCGGAAGAACGCGGAAAGCCTGGCGATCGTGCGCGCCGTGGTGGCCATGGCGGACAGCCTGGAAATGTCGACCACGGCCGAAGGCGTGGAGACCGAGGAGCAACTGGCGGTAATCCGCGCGCTGGGCTGCAAGAAAATCCAGGGGTATTATTTCGGCCGCCCGATGCCGGCGGAAGATGCGCGCGCTCTGTTCGCGCCCGCATACCAGCAGCACAGCGGTGGCGCGGCCGCCTGAGCCAGCCTACTTGAGCCAGGCGACTTGAACCAGCCTGCCAGAGCAGCCGTCAGGCGGTGACCAGCCCCCGCACCACGCTTTCGAACAGCACGCGGCCATCCGTGCCACCCTGCGCCGCTTCGATCATGCGTTCGGGGTGGGGCATCATGCCCAGCACGTTGCCGCGATCGTTGAGCACGCCGGCGATATCGCGCTGCGAACCGTTGACCGGTTCGGCATAACGGAACGCCACGCGGCCTTCGCCTTCCAGCCGGTCAAGCGTTTCGGCATCGGCGTAATAGTTGCCGTCATGATGCGCGACCGGGATATGAATCCGCTCGCCTGCATCGTAGCCGGAGGTGAACAGCGACTGGCTGGTTTCGACTTTCAGCGCCACTTCGCGGCAGACGAAGCGGATGCCGGCATTGCGCATCAGCGCGCCGGGCAGCAGGCCGGCTTCGGTCAGCACCTGGAAGCCGTTGCACACGCCCAGCACCGCCACGCCGCGCTCGGCGGCGCGGACCACCGCCTGCATCACCGGCGACCGAGCGGCCATCGCACCGGAGCGCAGATAGTCGCCATAGGAAAAGCCGCCGGGCAGGGCGATGAAGTCAAGACCATCGGGCAGATCGGCATCGCCGTGCCACACGCGGTGGACGGTGCCGCCGCTGATCTCCTCGATGGCGACCGCCATGTCGCGATCGCAGTTCGATCCGGGGAAGGTGATGACGGCGGCCGTAAAGGACATCAGGCGACCCTTTCGATCCGGTAGTTCTCGATCACCATGTTGGCGAGCAGCTTTCGCGCCATGTCGTCGAGCGCTTCGTCGGTGACGGTTGCGTCGACATCGAGTTCGATCATGCGGCCGGCGCGGACATCGTTGACGCCCGAGAAGCCGAGGCCTTCCAGCGCATGATGGATCGCGCGGCCCTGCGGATCGAGCACGCCGTTCTTCAGGCTGACATAAACGCGGACCTTCATCGGCGGCGGGCCTTTCGCATCAAACGGAGGGATTGGGACTCGTCCGCGCCTATGCCCCCGCACGGCGCGAAGGGCAAGGTCCGGATGGCGGTGCGTGGGGACGGAAACAGGCCGTGCGCGGTCCGGGTAAAGAAAACGGGTGCCGGCAATCATGCCGACACCCGTATTCCTGGCGTTGTCCCTTGGGACAGCCGTCAGGCCATCAGAACTTGTATCCGGCCGAGATGCCCCATTCGCGCGGGCGGCCATAGGCGCCTTCGGCCAGGCCGAAACCGGAAGAGGCGTTGCCCGACAGCAGATAGAGCGTGTTGGTGAGGTTCGTGCCGAACGCCGAGAACGTCAGCGCATCGTTGGCGAAGGTATAGCTGAAGCGCGCGTTCAGCAGGCCATAGCCCCCCTGCGTGATGATCGGCGTGTTGGCCACGTCGTTGTAGATGCGGCTGTACATCGTGTAGTCCACGCGCAGGCGCGCGTCCGATCCGTCGTTGAAGCCGTGGCTGACTTCGGTGCCGGCCGAAACGGTCCATTCGGGCGTCTTCACGAACTTGCTGTTGACCGTGATCGGCAGGACCTGCGTCGGGCCAAGGCCCTGGCCGACGCTGGTGTAGCGGGCGTGGGTGTAGCCCACCGCTAGGTTGGCGCTGAACCAGTTGGCCGGGCGCATCACGGTTTCCAGCTCGAAGCCGTCGATCTTGCCCGAAGCCGCGTTCGCCACGAAGTTCTGTGGCGTCTGGTTCACGGTCAGCTGGATGTTCTTGTACAGCGAATGGAACACCGCAAGGTTGGTGGTCAGCGCGCCGTCCAGCCACTTGGCCTTCACGCCGCCTTCATAGGTGTCGAGCGTTTCCGGCGCATACTGGGTCACTTCCGCCGCGCTGTCGAGCGGACGGCCGTTGAACCCGCCCTGCTTGAACCCGCGCGAGAACGAGGCGTAGAGCAGGATGTCGTCGGTGGCCTTGAAGTTCAGGCCGAAGCGCGGCGTGAACTTGTTGAACGTGGCTTCCTTGGTCACGTCCACGAACTTCACGTTGTCGCGCTGGCGCACGTTGATCGAGGTGAAGACCTTCTTGTCCGAGGTGTAGCGCGCGCCGACCGTGACCGACAGACGGGGGACGATCTCGAAATCGGCCTGACCGTAGAACGCGATGCTGCGGTTGTTGGTGTAGTTCTGGATGAACACCGCCGGCGAATAGGGCGGGGTGGCGGCGAGCGGGGGCCACAGGCCGATGGCGAGGTCCGCCGTGGCGATGTCGCTGCCCTTTTCCTTGAAGTAATAGCCGCCGACGACGAAGCTCAGCTTGTCGTCTAGCACCTTGCCGCTGGCCTGAAGCTCCTGGCTGAACTGCCACTGCTTGTCGCGGTTGGTGGTCTGGCGGAAGGTGAACGGCGTGTTGTCACCATCGCGCGTGAAGTAGGCCTTCATGTCGCGGTAGGCGGTGATCGACTTCAGCGTGACCTGGCCGAGTTCGAGCGCCACGGTGCCCTGCGTGCCCCACAGGTCCAGATCGTTGCGGTTCGGGCCACCGGCCCAGGTTTCGAACGGGCTGGCGGTGATGTAGCTGGCGTTCAGCGTGTTCTGCCCGTTCGGCGCGGTGATGCCCAGCGTGGGCGCAACGAAGCGGTTGTAGTTGGTGAGGAACGGCGTGCCGGTGATGCCGGGGGCGTTGGCCACCGCCAGCAGATCCGAAGGTGCCGAGTTTTCGCGCGCGCGGGTATAGTCTCCGCCGATGTCGATCGTCAGCGTGTCGGTGGGCGCGAGACGCAGCGTGCCGCGCACCATCTGGGCGTTGCGGTTGCCCTGCGTGCCGCCATCATAGAGCCGCTTCACATAACCATCGCGGTTGAGCGTCGCGCCCGAAAGGCGCAGCGCCACCTTGCCTTCGACCAGCGGGATGTTGACCGCGCCCTTCACGTCGATGCGATCGAAGCTGCCATAGGTCGCTTCGAGCTTGCCTTCGAACACGTCGAGCTTGGGGCGTGCGGTGGTGATGACCATGGCGCCGCCGATGGTGTTCTTGCCGAACAGCGTTCCCTGCGGGCCGCGCAGCACCTGCACCGAGGCGATGTCCACCGCATCCATAACGCCGCCGATCGAGCGGGCGTAGTACACGTCATCGACATAGAAGCCGACGCCCGGATCGGAGAAGATCGCGAAGTCGTTCTGGCCCACGCCGCGGATGAAGACAGTGGCGTTGTAGTTGCCACCCGAAAGCGCGGCGGCGCCATCGAAACGGATGTTGGGCGTGAAGCGCGCGACCTGGTCCAGCGTGTCGACGTTGCGGGCGGCGAGCGCATCGCTGCCGAACGCCGTCACGGCGACGGGCACGTCCTGCAAGCGTTCGTTGGTGCGGCGGGCGGTGACGATGATGTCGTTGGTACCGGCATCGCTGGCGGCTTCGGCCGACTGACCTTCACCCGATGCCTGGGCAGTTTGTGCCTGTACGGTGAACGGGGTGGCGAGAAGCGCCGCGCCCGTCATCAGTTTCCATGCGACCTTGCGCATTGTCAGATCCCCTCTTTGGTGTTGGAGTTGGTAGTGAAATCAAGCGTGCTGGCCCGCACCCGGGCGAGCAGGACGCGCAGCGTTTCCCGCTCGGTTTCGCTGAGGCCGCCGAACGAGACGGCATCGGCGCGCAGCGATGCCATGCGGAATTCCTCATAGAGCGTCTCGCCGCGCAGCGTCAGGTGGATGCCGCCGCGCCGAGAAACACCTTGCTGGCGCGGCGCAACCGCGCCGAGCGCGGTGAGGGCGTTGACAACTTCCATCGCGCTGGCACGGTTGATGCTGAGCGCGCGGCCCAGTTCGGCCTGCCGGCATCCAGGATGAGTGCGAATGTAGGCCAGCGCCGTGGCGCGCGTGGCAGTCAGGCCCAGTTCGGCCAGCATGCCCCGGATCAAGTCCATCGCGAGAACGTCGGTCGCGTGCAACTGGTAGCCAAGGCGCGCGCCGATATCGCCGAAGAGCCCGGTCCCGGGGTTGGCATCAGGAATGGCTTCCGTTTTGGCGGCGGATCTGCCTGGCATCCTTCAATCCCTTGCGCGCTGTCTCGTGGCAGCTGGTTTGTATGGAAGGCATACAAGTGCGAGGTAGGCGTGCCAATTGTTTTGTATGGCGGCCAGACAAACTACGGAAAAGGTGTGGCCAATCTGCCGCACCGATCGCGGCGATCAGGAACGCGCGGCGCCCCGGAAGACCGGGGTCGCCTGCCGGGGTTTTATCATTCATCCAAATGATAATATTAGATTTATTCGGTATAATGGGCGCGCAGGGTAGCAATGTCGGCGTCCGACAGGCCGATTTCCTGGTTCAGATAGCCATCGACCGAACCCCAGCGCTTCTCCACTTCATCGAGCGCGGCCAGGAGGAATGGCGTGCCGTCCGCTTCCATCAGCGGCTGCGGCTTCGCCAGTTCGGGCTTCGACTGGTAATAGGAAAACAGCTTCGCGGCATAGTTGTCGGGGAACGCGGCCGGATCGAACCGCGGCATTTCGTATTCCGGGCGGCGCAGGGCGGTGGAAGCGAGATAGTCCTTCACGATCACCTCGCGCGGGGTACCGAGCGCGGACAGCACGATCGCGGTAACGAAGCCGGTGCGGTCCTGTCCGGCCGAGCAGTTGTATTCGATCGGGCCTTCGTTGCGCTTGAGCAGGTCGAACACCAGCCGCAGTTGCGGGGTCAGCAGCACCGGCATCCCCCGATAGACCGCGCTGCCGTTGGTGGGGGTGGCGCCGGAAGCCGCCATCAGCCGTTTCATGCTGTAGCCAACGGCGGTGTAGCGCACGCCGTCGATCCGGGTGGGGGCAAGCTGGCGTTCCTCGTCCGAGCGCAGGTCCACCATCGCGTTCAGGCGCAGCGTGCCGATCGTGGCGAGGTCGGCGTCGCTCAGAAGCGGGGTCGCGCCCGCGCGGTAGATCATGCCCCAGCGCACCGTTTTGCCGCCGGCCGCCGGATAGCCGCCGATGTCGCGGAAATTGGAACCCTGTTCGAGCGGCACGACGCGTTCGACCGCGCGGGTTACGGTGCCGGTGGCGCGATCGCGCACCAGGAACCAGCCGCGCGCGCCGGCGGGCATCGTGACGGTTTCATGGCCGTCGCGATCGTTGGCGGAAACCGGCGTGGCGGTGGCGACGGTGGTATCGGGCGTATCCGCGCGGAACACGTCGGCCGCCTTGATCCCGGACCAGCGCACATCCACCGAGGTCGGAGCTGTACGGATGACCTCGACGGGCTGGCCGGTCTGCGCCAGCGCGGGGGCGGCCAGGGCCATGGCGGCCAGCGCGGTGAGGCTCCAGAGCGTGCGGAAACGGATCATGGCGGTCATTCCTGTTGCGGCATCCTGATGCGCGCGCGGTAGGCGCGGCGCATGACCGGTCGGTGACAGGAGGGGGCTTAGGCGGGCGGGGCGTCCACGCCTTCGGGCAGGACCAGCACCTGCACTGCCTTGTCCAGCGCCAGATAGCGGCGCGCCACGGCCAGCAGGTCGGGCGGGGTCAGCGCTTCCAGACGGGCTTTGGCTTTGCGGAAGCGGTCGAAGCGCTCCGGCTCGCTTTGCGCGCGCTCGGCCAGCGCCATCCAGCCGCCGTTGGTCTTGAGCGCGTTGTCGATGCGCTCCAGCATCGGAGCGCGGGCGCGGCGGAGCACGTCGGCATCGACTGGCGTGGAGGTGAGCTGGCGGACGGTGTCAGCCAGCGCCGCACGGGTGGCGGCGATGTCGGCCACATCGACCGACGCCTGGATCGCGAAGGTGCCATAGCCACGCCACACGTGAGAAAGGCTGGATTGCGCGCCGGGCGAATACGACTTGCCCAGCTTTTCGCGCACGGTGTCGAGCACCTCGATACCAGTCACCTCGTCCAGCAGATCGATAGCCATGGCCTCGTCGGGATCGCGGTCATCGCGCGTGGGCCAAACATAACGCACGATCGCCTGGTTCGCCTGCCCTTGATGCCGGATCACGCGCAGCCCGCGCGCGGTGGTGAAGGGGCGCTGGCGTTGCACATCCCAGCCACGGAATTCAGCTTCGCGCTGGGGCAGGGCGCCGAAGGTCCGAGCGACCAGCGCGATCGCCTGCGCTTCGTCGAAATCGCCGACCAGCGCGATTTCCATCGCGCCGTTCGCCAGCCGATCGGACACCGTGCGGCGCAAGTCGGCGAAGCTGAGCTTCTGGTAGGCGGCGGGAGCTTGCAGGGTGAAGCGCGGATCGTCATCCGAAAGCAGCCCGCCTAGCGTGTTGGCCAGCGCGGCCGACGGCGTGGCGCGGTAGCGCGCAAAGAAATTGGCGATGTTCTGCCGGTAGAGCACCTCGCCTTCGGGGCGGTATCCTGGGTCGGTGACTTGGGCGGCAAGGTACTGGAGCTGCGCTTCCAGATCGCGCCGGGTGGTGGTGACGCCCGAATAGAACGTATCGCCCCCGGTGGCGATGCCGCCGCCGACCGAGCGCCCGGCCAGCAGTGTCTGGAGATCGTCCTGGCTGTGCTTGCCGAGGCCACCGGCGGAGAACATCGCCATCATCTCGGTCGCCAGCGGATTGTCGCGGGTGTCGAGCATCTCGCCCCCGTCGATCGACAGGCGCACCTGGATGCGGTCGGTCTCCAGCGAGGTGGGCTTGAGGTTGAGGCGCACGCCGTTGGCGAAGCGGATCTCGCGGATGCCGAAGGCGGGCTCCGTGCTGTCGGACACTACCGCGCCCGGCGTGCCGAAATCGGTATAGGCGAAGGCGCCGGAGGGGCCAGTTTCGGGCAGGCCGGCTGACGCTCGGATCGCGGTGTTCCAAGCCTGCCGTATCGCCTTGTCGCCGCCCGATGGCGTGGTGCGGCCCTGGAAACGGATCAGCGGATGGTCGAGCGGCACCGCTTCGCGCTTGAGCGCCGCCAGCACCGCCTGGGGCGTGATCCGCGGGGCGAAGGCATTGAAGCGGGCGAGCGCGCCGGCGGGAGCGGTCGGCACCGTATCGTCGCGGATCAGGCCCAGCGCGGCCTGCACCAGTGTGCCGTTGCCACGTGTATCGGCGCTGGCCGCCGCGTTTTCGATGCCGGTGCGAATGTTGGCGACCTGTTCGTCGATCTCCGCGGGCGTGAAGCCCGTGTCGAGTGCCTGCCGCAGGGCCGTGGTCGCGGCGGCGAGGCCGCGCTGCCAGCCGCCGTCCACCGTATCGACCACCAGATTGGTGGTGCGCCCAATGCGGAATACGTCGCCGGTGCCGAAGCCCGCGCCCCGGAACGGCGGATCGACCTTGCGGCTCATCCGCTGGAAGCGCCGGTTGATCACGCCATAGCCGATCTGGCGCAGCAGATTCGTGCGGCGGCTGGCGATCGTGTCCGGTTCGTCGAGCCAGGGGCCATGGCGCGAGGCGGTGACGCGTTCGGACAGCGCCGGATCGAGCCAGACTTCCGTCCTGCCCTTCTGCGCGCGATCGACCTTGCCCTGGTCCGGCCGGGGAGGGACGGGCGCGGGCTGCCAGCTGGCGAAGCGGGCCTGGATCGCGGCTTCGACGGCATCGGCATCGAAATCGCCGATCACGATCAGCGTGGCGTTGGCGGGAACGTAGTGCCGCGCCCAGAACGAGCGCAGCGCATCGGCCGTGGCGGCATCGAGCGTGGCCACGGTGCCGATCGGCAGCCGGGCGGGATAGGTGGCGTGGGGGTAGAGGAAGGCAAGCTGGTCTTCGAGATTGGCCCGCTGGTAACCTTGCCCGTCGCGCAGTTCCGAAAGGACCACGCCGCGTTCGCGCGCCACGGCTTCGGGCGCGAAGGTCAGCTCGCTTGCGGTCTCGCGCATCAGCATCAGCGCGGTATCGAGCAGGGCGGGATCGGCGCGTGGCAGATCGAGCATGTAGAGCGTCTGTTCGAACCCGGTCTGCGCGTTGGTGTCCGCTCCGAACGACAGGCCGTTGCGTTCGAGCAGGCGGATCATCTCGCCTTCGGGAACGTGGGTGCTGCCGTTGAAGGCCATGTGTTCGACGAAATGGGCAAAGCCGCGTTCCTGCGGGCCTTCGTCCAGCGATCCGGTAGCCACGTCCATCCGCACCAGCGCGGTGCCGGCGGGCGTGGCGTTGCGCCGGATCACATAGCGCATGCCGTTGGGCAGCTTGCCGAAGCGATAGCCGGCTTCGGGAGCGAGATCGCTTTGCTGGAAGGCCCAATCGGGCTTGGGGGCGCCGTGCCTCGAAGGATGGGCCAGCGCGGGCGTCGCGCCAAGCAACAGGCCGGCGGCCAGCAGGAACAGGGAACGGCGCGGCGTCATCTCGGCGCCGATCCTGCCGCGAGTCGGCTTAACGGGCAATGAGGGATGTGCGCCGGAATGGCGGGGCAGGCATTCCCCCTCCCGCAGCGGCGGGAAGGGGGAAGCGGCCTTACTTCTTGTTGCGCAGCTTGCTGCGGTGCGCGCCCAGGTCGAACACCTCGCTCGGACCGCCGTCGTTTTCGAGCAGGCCCAGCCGGCGGGCGACTTCCTGGTAAGCTTCCTCTTCGCCGCCCAGATCGCGGCGGAAGCGGTCCTTGTCGAGCTTTTCGCCGGTGGTCATGTCCCACAGGCGGCAGCCGTCGGGGCTGATTTCATCCGCCAGGATCACGCGGCTGTAGTCGCCATCCCAGATGCGGCCGAACTCCAGCTTGAAATCGACAAGGCGGATGTTGATCGCCGCGAACATGCCGACGAGGAAATCGTTCACGCGGATCGCCATTGAGGAAATGTCCTGCATTTCCTCGTTCGAGGCCCAGCCGAAGCAGGCGATATGCTCTTCGGCGATCAGCGGATCGCCCAGCGCGTCGTCCTTGTAGTAGTATTCGAGCAGGGTGTGGGGCAGCGGTTCGCCTTCGGGCAGGCCCAGGCGCTTGCTGATCGAACCGGCGGCGACATTGCGCACGACCACTTCGATCGGAATGATTTCCACTTGCCGCACCAGCTGTTCGCGCATGTTGAGGCGGCGGATGAAGTGCGTGGGGATGCCGATGTGCGAAAGGCGCGTGAACACGTATTCGCTGATGCGGTTGTTGATCACGCCCTTGCCGTTGATCGTGCCGCGCTTCTGCGCGTTGAACGCGGTGGCATCGTCCTTGAAATACTGGATCAGCGTGCCGGGTTCCGGGCCTTCGTAGAGAATCTTGGCCTTGCCTTCGTAAATCTGGCGGCGACGGGACATGGGCGGGTCTTCCTCAAGCGTGCGAAGTTTTCTGGTCTTCGCGGGAAATCAAAAACCCCGGCGTGGCGAGGTGAGTCGCGAAAAGCGACCCTATCGCGGAAGCCGGGGCGTCGCAGCGCCCATAATGGAAAATCGCAAGGTGCGCAATTCCACGCCGGATTGCCCGTGCCCTGTACGGGCTGTGGTTCGGGCAGCGTTTGGGTTGTTCAAGATTTTGGAACGGTTTCTGCCAGTTTATCCGGATGACCTGATTGCGGGAATCACGGCATAAGGGCTTCGTGTTCAAGCGGGGCCGCTCCCGCCACCAGCAAGGATGAAAACGATGAGCAAGGTCCTGGTTCTCTACTATTCCAGCTATGGCCACCTCGAAACGCTGGCCAACGCCATTGCCGAAGGCGCCCGTGCGACCGGCGCGGAAGTGGACGTGAAGCGCGTTCCCGAGACCGTTCCGCTGGAAATCGCGCAGGGCGCGCATTTCAAGCTCGATCAGGCCGCGCCCGTGGCGACGGTGGCCGAACTCGAAAACTACGACGCGATTATCGTCGGCACCGGCACCCGCTTCGGCCGCATCAGCTCGCAGCTGGCGGCGTTCCTCGACCAGGCCGGCGGCCTGTGGGCGCGAGGCGCGTTGAACGGCAAGGTCGGCGCGGCGTTCACGTCCACCGGCAGCCAGCATGGCGGTCAGGAAACGACGCTGTTCTCGATCATCACCAATCTGCTGCACTTCGGCCTGACCATCGTCGGCCTCGACTATGGCTTCCAGGGCCAGCTTGGCCATGACGAAGTCACCGGCGGCGCCCCCTATGGCGCGACGACGATCGCCGGCGGCGACGGAAGCCGTCAGCCGAGTGGAACCGAACTGGATGGAGCGCGTTATCTCGGAAAGCGCGTAGCCGAAACCGCCAACAAGCTGTTCGGCTAAAGCCCGTTCCCCCTCAAGGATCGGTCCGCGCCCGCGCCAGCCCCCCCCTCTTATGCGCGGGCATACAGCGGGCCGATCTGACCCTGAAGAGGCCGCAGACTTCGTGTCTGCGGCCTTTTTGTTTTTGGACGGTGGGGTGTTTCCGACCCCCAGCCCCTCCCGCAAGCGGGAGGGGAGCGAGACTTGCGTCGCCGCAGGTGCCGTTAGTCGCAGCGGGGTGGGCTTTCAGCGCGCCGCGCTTGCAAGCAGCCTGAGTGCATTTTCGTCTGGTCAGTTGTCTCCGCCCGACGACGATCTTCTACTTCCCGCCCAGCAGATTGGCCTTCCAGAAGCCGATCTCGGACCAGAACTGGTAGTCGGCGTTTTCCTTCTTGGCGAAGCCGTGGCCTTCGTTGAGCCCCACGATGTGCCAGGCCGCGCGGCCCTTGGCGCGGACGGCGGCCACCATCTGGTCGGCCTCGCTCTTGGGCACGCGCGGATCGTTGGCGCCGGTCACCACCATCAGCGGAATGGTCAGGCGGTCCACGCTGGTCAGCGGGGAGATCGCGGTCAGTTGCGCGCGCTGCTTCGGATCGCGCTCGTCGCCATATTCGGCGCGGCGCAGGTCGCGGCGATAGCCTTGCGTGTTTTCGAGGAACGTGACGAAATTGCTGATCGCGACGATGCAGTCCGCCGCCTTCAGCCGGTCGCCATAGCGGATCGCGGAGGCATAGCACATGTAGCCGCCATAGGAACCGCCGGTGACCGCCATCCGCGCCGGATCGATCGCCGGATCGGACTGGAGCCGGTCGAGCAGCGGGCCGATGTCCTTCACCGAATCCTCGCGCCGGAACGGGCCGTTGTCCAACCCGACGAAGCGCTTGCCGAAGCCCGACGATCCGCGCACGTTGGGATAGAACACCGCGATGCCGAGTTCGTTGATAAGGTAGTTGGCGCGCCCCTTGAAACCGGGCGTGGCCTGCCCTTCCGGCCCGCCGTGGATGTTGACGATCAGCGGCCGCTTGCCGGGGAACTTGGCGGGATCGGGGCGGTAGAGGAAGCCGGTGACGGTTTCGCCATCGAAGCTTTTTACCTGCACCAGTTCGGGATCGACGTTGGCGGCAGGATCGAGGCCGCCGGTCTCGCTGGTGGTCCAGCGCGTGGCCGCCAGCGTCTTCGGATCGACGGCGAAGGCGTCCGCCGGCACCTTGGCCGAAGACAGGGTAAGCCCGATCGTGCCCCATGGCGCGACCTTGAGCGTGGAGATCACGCCGGCCGGCAGCGCGGTGACATCGCGGACCGCGCCGGTCTTCGGGTCGAGCAGGCGCAGCTTCGAGATGCCGGTTTCGTTGACGGCATAGGCGATGAAGCTGCCGTCATCGGCGATCGAGAATTCCTCGATATCGCCCTTGGCTTCGGGCGCGCGGGGCGTGAACTTGCCCGTCCGCGGATCGAGCGTGCCGAGCCGCTGGTAGTCCGATCCTTCGTCGCTGGTGACCCACAGCGTGCCATCCGGCGCGATATCGGCGGCGGCATAGGCGATCGGCTTGGCGTGATCGCCGATCGGCGTGAGCTTGCCGCTGGCGATATCCAGCCACCACAGGTTGCTCTTCTGGATCGAGACATATTCGCGCACCACCGCGCTCTTGCTGTCGGGCGTGAAGCCGGCGACCGACCAGCCGCCGCCCTTCACCTGCGCGACAAGGCGGTTGGACGCCGGATCGCGCGGGTTCGCCACGTAAAGATCGGAATCGACGCCGTTGCGGCGCGTGGAGCTGTAGGCGATCCATTGGCCGTTATGGCTGAAGGCGTTGAATTCGTTGCGGCTCTTGCCATCGGTCAGCAGCGTCAGGCGCCCGTTCTTCAGCGTGTAGAGCTGGAAGAATTCGTCTCCGCCCTTGTCCTTGCGCACCACCAGCGTGCCATCGTTGGGCGCGTACCAGCCGGCCAGCGGCTCCGCTTCGAAGCTGATCTGCTGGCGCGCCATGCCGGAGCCGGCCACGGTGTGAAGCTGCGGCACGCTGGCGAAGCGCGTGGAAATCAGCATGTTGCGCGTGGCCGGGTTCCAGTCGAGAAAAGCGGCGGTGCGGTATTCCATGTAGGGCCGCGTGGCATCGACCACTGCCATCGGCACCGGCGGCGCGCCGTCGACGGCGATGGTGGCGGGCTTCGGCGCGTCCTGCGCCAGAAGCGGGGCAGGAGCGATGGCTGCGACCATGGCTACGGTGGCGGTCAGGGTGAGAAGACGAGCGCGCATCGGGTTCTCCGGTCCGGAACAGGGCGTTGCGTAGGACGCCGGTTGTGGCCGCGCGCGGCGCGGTCCGCAACGTCCTTTTGGCCGGGCGCGGCGGCCGATTGTTGCACCGGTGCAGCACAGCTTTCCCGGCGCGGCTCTGGTCCCGCAACGGCGGATTGGCTAGGCAGGGGCGCAAAGGAGACCCGCCGATGAGCCGTGCCGCAACGCTTGCCCTTCTCGAAACCTACTATGGCGCGTTCAACGCCGGGAACTGGGAAGGGATGCTGGCGTGCCTTTCGGACGACGTGGCGCACGATATCAACCAAGGCGAACGGCAGGTGGGCAAGGACACGTTCCGCGCCTTCATCGCGCACATGGAGCGCTGCTATCGCGAGCGGCTGGAAGACATCGTGCTGATGGCCAACGAGGAAGGCACGCGCGCGGCGGCGGAATTCGTGGTGCATGGGGAATACCTCGCGACGGACGAGGGGCTCCCCGAAGCGAATGGCCAGACTTATGTGCTGCCGGCGGGCGCGTTCCTCACCATCGCCGATGGCCGGATCACGCGGTTGACGATGTATTACAATCTGGCCGACTGGACGGCGCAAGTGGTCGGCTGATGAGTAGCGCCGCCAACCCGCGAAGTGGGATCGCCGCCAGCCCGCGGAGCGGGATCGTCGTGCGCCCGCTGACCGGGGAGGAGATCGCCGCCGTGCTGGGCGATCTGGCCGACCTGCGCATCCGCGTCTTCGCGGCCTATCCCTATCTCTATGACGGTGACGCGGCCTATGAGGCGGAATACCTGCGCGAATATGCCGCCGCGCCCGATGCGGTGCTGGTTGCGGCGTTCGACGGGGATCGCGTGGTCGGCGCGGCCACGGCAGCGCCGATGCTGCACCAGAAGGCCGAATTTCGCGCCCCGTTCGAGGCGCGCGGGCTGGACGTGGCGCGGCTGTTCTACTTCGGCGAAAGCGTCCTGCTGCCTGAATACCGGGGCCACGGCATTGGCCACGCCTTCTTCGACCATCGCGAGGCGCAGGCGCGGCGCTGCGGCGCGGATGCCGCCTGCTTCGCGGCGGTGATCCGCCACGGCGACCATCCGGCGCGGCCGGCGGGCTATACCCCGCTTGATGCGTTCTGGACCAAGCGCGGCTACGCGCCGATCGAAGGGCTGGTGACCGAACTCGGCTGGAAGGACCATGGTGAGGACGGGGAAAGCGTGAAGCCCATGCAGTATTGGCTGCGGCAATGGTGAGCTGGCGCGTCGCAGCGGCGCAGTATCCGATCGACCAGCTGGCGGACTGGGACGCCTATGCCGCCAAGGTGGCAAAATGGGTGGCGCAGGCGGCGGACGGGGGCGCGGCGCTGGCGGTGTTTCCCGAATATGGCGCGATGGAGCTCGCTTCGCTCGATCCGGCGACGATGGGCGATCTGGCGGGATCGATCGAGACGGTTTCGGCGCTGCTGCCGTGCGTCGATGCGCTTCACGCCGAACTGGCCGCGCGGCACGGGATGCATATCCTGGCCGCCAGCGCACCGCGCAAGGATGCCGACGGGCGCTTCCGCAACACCGCGCGGCTGTTCGCGCCGAACGGGCGGATGGGCGTTCAGGACAAGCTGGTGATGACCCGCTTCGAGCGCGAGCAGTGGGGAATCGCGGCGGGCGCGGGGCTCAAGCTGTTCGAGACCGCGCTTGGCAAGCTTGCGGTAAACATCTGCTATGACAGTGAATTTCCCCTGCTGGCAAGGGCGGTGGTGGAAGCGGGGGCAGAGGTGATCCTTGTCCCTTCCTGCACGGATTCGCTGCACGGATACTGGCGTGTGCGGATCGGCGCGCAGGCGCGGGCGCTGGAAGGCCAGTGCTATGCCGTACAATCGCCGACGGTGGGCGAGGCGGCGTGGTCCCTGGCGGTGGACGTCAACCGCGGCGCGGCGGCGGTCTATGGCCCGCCCGACCGGGGAATGCCCGTCGATGGCGTGCTGGCCATCGGCAGCGAGAACGCGCCGGGCTGGGTCTTTGCCGATATCGACACGGCGCGCGTGGCGGACTTGCGCGCGGACGGCGGCGTGCTGAACGCGCGGCACTGGACCGAGCAGCCGGGTGCGCGGGCGGCCTTGCCGGCGGTTGAGCTCGTCTCGCTGTTGTAGGCGCTTGTCACATTGCTGTCGTGTCGCGATCCTAGCGCGGTCTTCGGAATGAGGAGACGGGCCATGACGGCGGGATTTTCGCGGCGGGGCATTATGGTGATGGGAGCGGGTCTGGGCATGGCGGTGCTGGCCGGCGGTTCTGCGCTGGCGGCGGCGCGGCCGCGCCCGGCGAAGCCGCTGCTCCTGGCGCATCGCGGCTGTTCGGCGCTGCGGCCGGAGCACACGCTGGCCTCCTACGCCAAGGCGATCGCCGACGGCGCCGACTTCATCGAGCCGGATCTTGTCGCCACCAAGGACGGCGTGCTGGTCGCCCGGCACGAGAACAACATCGCCGAAACCACCGACGTCGCCGCGCATCCCGCATTCGCCGCGCGCAAGGCGGTGAAGGTGATCGACGGCGAAAAGCTGGAGGGCTGGTTCACCGAGGATTTCACGCTGGCCGAATTGAAGACGCTGCGCGCGAAAGAGCGGCTCGGCGCGCTGCGGCCGGAAAGCATGGGCTACGACGGGCAGTTCCAGATCGTCACCTTCGAGGAGGTGATCGATTTCGTCGCGGCCGAAGCGGCGGCGCGCGGACGAACGATCGGGATCATTCCCGAGATCAAGCATTCGACCTATTTCAACGGCATCGGCCTGCCGATGGAGGATATGTTCCTGGCGCGGGTGAAGGCCAGCCGGGTGCTGGCCACGATGCCGATGATCGTCCAGTCGTTCGAAATCGCCAATCTCAAGCGGCTGCGCACGATGCTGGCGGGCATGGCCAACGTCCAGCTGATGCAGCTGATCGATGACGATGCGCAGCGTCCGGCCGACGTGGCGGCGGTGGATGGCGCGCTGACCTATGGGGCGATGCTGACGCCGGCGGGGCTGGCCGAGATCGCCCTCTATGCCGACTGGGTCGCTCCGGCCACGCGCCGGATCATTCCGCTCGGCGCCGATGGCAGGCTGGGGGCACCGACGTCGCTGGTGGCGGACGCGCACAAGGCGGGCCTGCTCGTCGGCACGTGGACGTTCCGGCCGGAGAACACGTTCCTCGCGGGCGATTTCCGCGATCGCGGCGATGCGAAGGCGCGCAATCCGGAGGGCAGCGTGCGCGAGATCCGGCGCTATCTGCAAACCGGTCTGGATGGGTTCTTCACCGATGATCCCGCGCTTGGCTATCGCGCATTGCATGTGTCGCGATAGGGGGGTGACGCCCGATTTCCCTTGCGCTACGCAAGGGAAATGATCGCATTTGAAACCAGGTGGCGCTGATGGACGCCGCCGAGCAGGTCCACCAGCAGTTCCTTGCCGCGCTCGATGGCGACGGGCTGCGCCGGCGTTCCAACCTGGGGCTGGCCGACGTGGGGCTGGCGCCCGAACGCGCCGCCGCGCTGCTCCACAGCCAGATGCTCAGCCGCCAGCTGGACCGGCTTTCGCGCAAGCTGCAAGCGCGGGGCGAGGGGTTCTACACCATCGGATCGTCCGGCCACGAAGGCAATGCCGCGCTGGCCGAGGCACTGCGCACCGATGACATCGCTTTCCTCCACTACCGCGACGCCGCGTTCCAGATTCATCGCGCGGGGCGGGTGCCGGGTGAAAATCCGGCGTGGGACATGCTGCTGTCGTTCACCGCTTCGGCGGAAGACCCGATCTCGGGCGGGCGGCACAAGGTGCTGGGATCGAAGCGGCTGGCCATTCCGCCGCAGACCAGCACGATCGCCAGCCACTTGCCCAAGGCGGTGGGCGCGGCCTTTTCGATCGGCATTGCCCGCCGGATGGGGCTGGAGGATACGCCACTGGCGCCGGATGGTGTGGTACTGTGCAGCTTCGGCGATGCATCGGCCAACCATTCGACCGCGCAAGGGGCGATCAACACCGCCGCCTGGGCCGCGTTCCAGGGCACGCCACTGCCGCTGGTGTTCCTGTGCGAGGACAACGGCATCGGCATTTCCACGCGCACGCCGAAAGGATGGATCGAGGCGAACTTTTCCGGCCGCGCCGGGCTGCACTATATCCAGTGTGACGGCAGCGATCTGGTGGACGCCTGGCGCGGCGCGCGTGAAGCGGTCGATTATGCCCGCCGCCATCGCAAGCCGGTGTTCCTGCACATGCGCACGGTGCGGCTCTATGGCCATGCCGGCAACGACGTGCAGCTTGTCTATCTTTCCAAGGACGACATCCGCCGTGACGAGGAGCGCGATCCGCTGCTGGCGAGCGCGGCGCTGCTGATCGAGGAAGGCGTGATGACCGCCGCCGACGTTCGTCGCGAATACGAAGCGATCGAGGCATCGCTGCTGCGGCAGGTCGAGCTGGCGATCCGGCGGCCCAAGCTGAAGGACGTGGCCGCCGTGATGGCCAGCATCGTGCCGCCGAAGCGCGAGGGCGTGGAGCGTCCAGTTCCAACAGCGGAGGCCCGCGCGGCGTTGTTTGCCGACGATGCCGCGCAGATGGAAAAGCCGCAGCACATGGCGCGCCTGCTCTCGTGGGCAATGGCGGACCTGCTGCTGCAATATCCCAACGCCATCGTCTGCGGCGAGGACGTGGGGCCGAAGGGCGGCGTCTATAACTGCACGGCCAAGCTGCATCAGCGTTTCGGTTCGGCGCGCGTGATCAACACGCTGCTGGACGAACAGGCGATCCTGGGCCTTGCCATCGGCGCGGCGCACAACGGCCTGCTGCCGATGCCGGAAATCCAGTTCCTGGCCTATGTCCACAATGCCGAGGACCAGATCCGGGGCGAGGCGGCCACGCTCTCGTTCTTCTCGAACGGGCAGTACACCAATCCCATGGTCGTGCGGATCGCGGGGCTACCCTACCAGAAGGGCTTTGGCGGCCATTTCCACAACGACAATTCGCTGGCCGTGTTCCGCGACATTCCCGGCGTGGTGCTGGCGGTGCCGTCGAATGGGCGCGATGCGGTGGCGATGCTGCGCGAATGCGTGCGGCTGGCGCACGAGGAACAGCGCGTGGTGGTGTTCGTGGAACCGATCGCGCTCTACATGACGCGCGATCTTCATGCCGAGGGCGATGGCCTGTGGACCAGCGTCTATCAGGCGCCTGGCGAAGGCGCGGTGCGGCTGGGCGAAATCGGTGTGCACGGCGATGGCGCCGATCTGGCCGTGGTGACTTATGGCAACGGGGTCTATCTTTCGCTTCAGGCGCAGAAGCTGCTGGCGGAACAGGGCATTGCCGTGCGGGTGATCGACCTGCACTGGATCGCGCCGCTGGCCGAGGATGCGCTGCTCGAAGCGATCGCGCCGTGCGGCAAGGTGCTGATCGTCGACGAATGCCGCGAGACCGGATCGCAGAGCGAGGCGCTGATGGCGCTGTTCGCCGAACGTGCGGCCGGCAAGTCCACGGCACGGATCGCCGCGACCGACAGCTTCATCCCGCTCGCCCGCGCGGCAACCTATACGCTGCCCAGCCGCGACATGATCGCGGCGAAGGCGCGGGAGATGGTGCGTGGCTAAGCAGTCCATCCTTGTCGTCTGTCCGGGGCGGGGCACCTACAACGCACCGGAACTGGGCTATCTGGCGCGGCACCACGGCGGCCGGGCGGAACTCGCCGCGTTCGATGCCCTGCGCGCGGGGCGTGGCGCGCCGACGCTGAGCGAACTGGACGGGGCGGCTAAGTTCAGCCCTGCGCTCCACACGCGCGGCGATATCGCGGCGCCGCTGATTTACGCCGCGTCCTATCTCGATTTCCTGAGCATCGACCGCGATCGGTTCGAGGTGGTCGCGGTGACCGGCAATTCGATGGGCTGGTACACCGCGCTGGCCTGCGCGCGCGCGGTTTCGGGCGAGCATGGCTTTGCCATCGCCGATGCCATGGGGGTCAATTCGCAGAAGCACGCGCCCGGCGGGCAGGCGGTGCTGGTGCTGGCGGGCGAGGACTGGCGCGTCGACCCCGCGCTGCGTCGGGCAGTCGACGCGGCGATGGCGCGCCATGGCGTGCTGCCCTCGATCCATCTCGGCGGGATGCTGGTAGTGGCGGGGAGCAAGGCCGCGCTGGATGCGCTGGAAAAGGACCTGCCCGGCCTGTCGCGTCCGCCCCTGCGCCTTGCTGGCCACGGCCCGTTCCACACGCCGCTGATGGCGGAAAGCGCCAACGCGGCGCGGGCCAGCCTGCCGGCCACCTGGTTCGGCCGGCCCGAGGTGCCGCTGATCGACGGGCGCGGCAAGATATGGCGGCGATTCGAAAGCGATGCGGAAAGCCTGTGGGACTACACCTTCGGCCACCAGATCCTGGCACCCTATGATTTCACCACCGCGATGACCGTGGCCATTCGCGAGTTCGCGCCGGACCGGATCGTGCTGCTGGGGCCGGGCGAAACGCTGGGCGGCGCGATCGGGCAGGTGCTTGTGGCGTTGAATTGGCTGGACATCGGCAGCAAGGATGCGTTTTCATCGCGCCAAGGAGAGGATGCGACCCTGATCGGCATGGGGAGACCCGGCCAGCGGGAGTACGTCGTCTGATGAAAACAGTCTTGTGAACCAGCCATCCGTGCTGTTCGTGTGCCTCGGGAACATCTGCCGTTCACCGATGGCGGAGGCTGCGCTGCGCGCGCGGGCCGTGGAAGCCGGGATCGCGGTAACGGTCGATTCCGCCGGCACCGGAGACTGGCATGTCGGCCGCCCGCCCGATCGCCGCGCGATCATCGAGGCGGGGCACCATGGTATCGACATATCCGGCTATCGCGCGCGGCAGGCGAAGGCGGAGGATTTCCTGCGCTTCAGCCATATCTTCGCGCTCGATCCGCAGAACCTGCGCGATTTGCTGGCCATCGCCCCGCGCCGGCATTTGGCTCGGCTGGAACTGCTGATGGACCTCGTGCCCGGGCGCGAAGGAACGGCGGTGATCGATCCCTATTACGGGGACGCCGAGGACTTCGAGCGCGCCTGGGCCGATGTGAGCGCGGCGGCGGACGTGCTGATCGAACGGCTGGGGCGTTAGCTCAACAGCGCGTAGATGCGCTCGTCCTCGGCCTGCCAGGCGATGCCGTTCGCGTCGAGCCAGGCGTCGTCGTAATACGTCCCGGCGTAGCGCTCGCCGGAATCGCACAGGATGGACACGATCGATCCGGCTTGTCCGGCGGCCGCCATTTCCCCGATCAGCGCCGCGCAGGCGTGGATGTTGGTTCCAGTTGATCCGCCGACGCGGCGGCCGAGCCGGCGCGAGAGCGCGCGCATGGCGCCGATCGATCCGGCATCGGGAATGGCCATCATCCGGTCGACCACCTGCGGCATGAAAGACGGCTCCACCCTCGGGCGGCCGATGCCTTCGATGCACGAGCACTTGCCGCAGCCGAGGTCGCGGATCGAGCGGTCGGCGAAATGGCGGTGGAACACCGATCCTTGGGGGTCCGCCACGCACAACCGCGTGCCGTGCCGCGCGTAGCGGATGTAGCGGCCGATCGTGGCGGAGGTGCCGCCGGTGCCCGCGCCGCAGACGATCCACGTGGGCACCGGATGTTCCTCGTTGCGCATCTGGCGGAAGATGGTGTCGGCGATGTTGTTGTTGCCGCGCCAGTCGGTCGCGCGTTCGGCGTTGGTGAACTGGTCTAGGAAATGGCCGCCCGTCTCCAGCGCCGGTACGCGGGCGGCATCGGTCACTTCGCCGGCGTTCTGGACGAAATGGACGTCCCCGCCATGGAAGCGGATCGCCTCGATCTTGGCGGGCGAGGTGCCGTGCGGCACCACCGCGATGAACGGCAGGCCGATAAGCCGGGCGAAATAGGCTTCGGAAACGGCGGTCGATCCGCTGGTCGCATCGATCAGCGGGGTGCCGGGGCCGATCTGCTGGTTGCACAGCGCATAGAGGATCAGCGAACGGGCGAGGCGGTGCTTGAGGCTGCCGGTCGGGTGGCTTGATTCATCCTTGAGATAGAGCGTGATGCCGGGAAAGCGGGGCAGTTCCACGCGCACCAGATGGGTTTCGGCCGAGCGGGTGAAATCGGCATCGATCCGCCGCACCGCTTCCAGCGTCCAGGCGCGCAGAGCTTCCGGCGAGAGGGTTTCGGCCGGGGGAAGTGATGAATGCGGGGCGGTCTGGGTCATCCGCCCGCCTTTAGAAGCCTGGCTTTGTAATGACAAACTTTACCTTTCAGCGAATGGATGACTGATTTGTGAAAGGATCATTACGGATCGGTAATCTTCGTCGCGAATCCGTCAAATCAACGCCCTAGGCGCGGCCCCGACCGTCAAAGAAGTGGGGACCGTTCATGCTTTCGATCACGCAACCCGGCGCGGCGCGCCGGGCGTTCTATCGTGCCATCCTGATGACCAGCGCCTGTGGTGGCCTGTTCGTGTCACCCGCCGTTGCGCAGGAGGCGCCGGCCGTCCCCGGCGAGGAGGAAGCGGGCGAGCAGATCGTCGTCAACGGATCGCGCCCGATCGTTGAATCCGAAGAAGCCGCGCTGCAGGTGCAGAAGATGTCGGATTCGCTGGTGGCCGTGGCCGCATCCGACAGCGTGGGTCGCTTGCCCGACCAGAACATCGCCCAGGCGGCCAGCCGCCTGCCGGGCATCGCGGTGGAGCGCGATCAGGGGCAGGCGCGCTATATCAGCCTGCGCGGCGCGCCGAAGAACTGGACCACGCTGTCGTTCGACGGGATCAACGTGGTCAGCCCCGAAGGGCGTAACGCCCGCTTTGACTCGATCCCGTCCGCCATCGCCGGCAAGATCATCGTGTCGAAGGCGGTGACGCCCGACATGCCCGGCGAGACCGTGGCGGGCAACGTCAACATCATCACCCGTTCGGCGTTCGATTATTCCGGCTTCCACATCGCGGGCAAGGCCGGCGCGGGCGTGGCCGAATACGGCAGCCGTCCGCAGTACGAAGGATCGCTGGTGCTTTCCGACCGCTTCAACGTGGGCGGTGGCGAGATCGGCGTGCTGGTGTCCGGCTCGTACTACGAGCGCCGGATGATCACCGACAATTTCGAGCACGACTGGGAGCAGGTGAGCCAGGACGTGCGGCCGGGCTACGAAACCCGCTTCTGGACGCACGAGACCGAAAACAAGCTCTACCGCCTGACGCGCAAGAACTGGTCGGTCTCCGGCCGGCTCGACTGGAAGCCGGACGACAACAACACCATTTCGCTGCGGTCGATCTACACGATCTTCACCGACGACGAGGCGCGCGACAACTATCGCTTCGACATGGACGACCGGCAGGGCGATCTGGTCGCCAACAGTGCGGCGTGCAACGCCACCGTGAACACCGCGCCGACGACCTCGGGTTATGCCGACGTGTGCATCGGCAACACGCCGCTGAAGGGCACGATCTATGGCATCGACATCCGCCAGCGGTCGACGCTGCGCGCGTTCAAGCAGTCGATCTTCACCAACACGCTGCAGGGCACGCACAAGTTCGGCGAAGGCTGGACGCTGGACTGGCTGGGCAACTACACCGAATCCAAGGATGACCGTTCGGTGGTGGGCGAAGCTTCGTGGAACAGCCCCAACACGCGCAACCTGCGCCCCACCGTGGCCTACGATTTCACCGATCCGAACCTTTCGCCGCTGACGCTGTACACCACCACCCAGCTTTCCGGCCCGACGCGCTATACGGCGGGCGCGCAGGTGACGGCGATCGATACTTTCACCAAGCCACTGGCCACGTTCACGGTGCTGGACGCGGTGGACACCACCAAGGCCTATACCGGCCGGCTGGTGCTGTCGCGCGAGACGCGGTTCCTGGGCGCCGACGCCACGTTCAAGGCGGGCTTCCAGTTCGACCAGCGGACCAAGGTGGTGGACGAGAACCTGCTGACGCTGGACACGGCGGCGCAGTTCTCCGCCGCGGGCATTCCCACGGATTACAACCAGTTCTCGCTCGATACGGCGTTCATGGGCAAGATCCAGCCGGGCTACACGTTCCGCTATTTCGATACCGCGAAGATGCGCGCGGCTTCGGCGGCGGCGCGCAAGGTCGGCACGTTCGTGCCGCAGATCGCCAATATCTACAACGTGCGCGAGCAGGTATTCGCCGGCTACCTGATGGGCACGCTGCGCTACGACTGGGGTTCGATCGTCGGCGGCGCGCGGGTGGAGCACGTCAAGAACCGCGGCATCGCCACCGGCATCACGGCGGAGGCTGAGCAGACGCTGGTGTTCCCGAGCCTGCACGTCAATTACAACCTCGACGATACCAAGAAGGTGCGCCTGTCGCTCAACACCGGCGCTGCCCGCGCCGACTACGATCTGCTGCGCCCGAACGTGGTGATCAACGATACCAACGAGACGATTTCCGGCGGCAACCCGGCGGTGAAGCCGGAACGCGCCTGGGGTCTGGACGGCTATTTCGAATGGTACGTGAAGCCGCAGGGCTATCTGATGGTCGGCGTGTTCTACAAGCATGTGACCGACGTGCTGTACACCCAGCGGCGCACGTTCGGCTCCAACGCGCTGAATACCGCTGCGTTCGACCGTTCGGGCTATATCTTCTCGGGCATCACCAACGGCGGCAGCGGCCGGATTTATGGCATGGAAGCGGCAGCGCAGTTCCAGCTCGAACCCTGGGCGGAAGAGCTCGGCATCCCTTCGTGGATGGGCGGCTTCGGCATCAGCGCCAACGTCACCGTGAACAACAGCAAGGTCAGCAAACCGGCGGTGTATGACACGGCCGGCGCGCTGCTGGTGGCGAGCCGCAAGGTGCGCCTGCCGAACACCTCGGACCTCGTGTACAACATTGGCGGTTACTACGAAAAGTACGGCTTCTCCTTGCGGCTGCAGTACCAGCGGCGCAGCAAGTGGCTGGATGGCATCGCCGATACCCTGACCGACGCGGGCGATGCCTATTGGGCGGCGGACGACGAGATGGACTTCTCGGCGCGCTATGCCGTAAACAAGCATGTCGAGATCTATTTCGACGCGCAGAACCTGCTCAACCAGCCGGGCCGCCGGTTCGTCGATCCTTCGGGCATTCTCAACGCCAAGGGGACCAAGACCAATGGCGCGATCGAGAACTACACGATCGAATGGGAACGCTTCGGCCGTCGTTACAGCGGCGGTATCCGGGTGACGTTCTGATGCTGCTGACGATCTGGAGCGCGGCCGCGCTGGCAGCAGCCGCGCCGCCGTCGGTCCCCACCGTCGAAGTCACCGCGCGCGGTGAAACCGCGCCGGTGGCGACGGCGCAGGGCGATGCCGCCGATGATCCGGCGATCTGGCGCAACCCGGCGCGGCCGGGGGAAAGCCTGATCGTCGGCACCGACAAGAAGGCCGGGCTCTACGTCTATCGTCTGGACGGCAAGGTGCGCGATTTCGCGGCGGCCGGGCGGCTCAACAACGTCGATCTGATCGACATGGGCGCGGCGGGCGTGATCGTCGTCGCCAGCGATCGCAACGACGAGGCGCAGGCGAAGCTGCAGGTCTGGCGGCTCGATACCGCGGCGGCGAAGCTGCAGCCGCTGGGCGCGGTGACGGGCGGCGCGGGCGAGGCGTATGGCGTATGCCTGCTGCGCGATGCGGCCGGGCTGACCGCGTTCTCCGTGCTCAAGCACGGGGCGATCGTGCAGGTGCGGATCGTGCTCGACGGCGCGGCGCCGACGGGGCGGATCGTGCGGACCATGCAGTTGCCGACCCAGACCGAGGGCTGCGTCGCCGATCCGCGCACGGGCACGCTCTATGTGGGCGAGGAAGACCGCGGCATCTGGGCGTTCGATGCGCGCGAGGATCGACCCGCCGAAGCCACGCTGGTCGCGACCGTCGACCGCGCGCACCTGTTCGACGATGTGGAAGGCCTGGCGCTGATGCCGGTGGGCCGCAACGGCGGCTGGCTGATCGCGTCGAGCCAGGGGGACAACGCCTATGCTCTGTTCGAGCTGCCCTCGATGAAGCCGGCGGGGCGTTTCCGCGTGGTGGCGGGGCGGTTCGGCAGCACCGAGGAAACCGATGGCATCGCCGTGATGCCGGGCAGCTTCGGCAAGGACTACCCCGCCGGGCTCTTCGTGGCGCAGGACGGGCACAACCAGCCGGCGCCGCAGAACTTCAAGCTGGTATCCTGGCGCGATGTTCTGGCCGCGCTGCGCAAAGGGCGCGCGCGGCGTTGAGCGGCTGCGTGGTCGAGCGCCGGATTTGTCGGCGCGGTCGGGGTGCTAAAGCGTGGGCGACAGGTGGTTGTGGCCGTGGTGGACGTGATCGTCCGCATGGTCATGGCTATCGTCGGGCTGCACGCGCAGCAGGTTGATCGCGCCGAACCGCACGCCGCGTTCCGAGCGGACCGCATCGGCGAAGGCCCGCACCGCGTGCGTCGGGCCTTTCAGGATCACGCTTTCCAGGCTGTGATAGTGATCGAGGACCACCGTGGTCCGCGCGGCGACAAGATCGTGGTGGGCGTGCTGCATCTCCGCCAGCCGCTGCGGCAGCGCGCGGACGCGATGCTCGACCACATAGGACAGGTTGGCGACGCAATGCTCCCCCGTTTGCGCTTCGCCGTGCCACTGTTCCAGTCCGCCGCGCACCAGATCGCGCACCGCTTCCGAACGGCTGGAATAGCCTTTCTCGCGCGCCATGCTGTCCAGCGAGGTGGCAAGGGTTTCGTCGACGGATATGGTGATGCGCTGCATGGCGGGGCAACGATGCCACCGGCGGGCAGGCCAGACAACCCGCCGCTTTCGTTTCCGCGCAGGCGCTCGCGACATGGCCGCCGCCCTTTTTATCGATGCCAACGCCACCGGCGCAAAAGATGCTAGGGTGGGGCCTTCGGATTCGCCGTATCACCGCATCGGGAGCCGCTTTGGATGACACAGATCATAGGCAGCAGTCTGATTGTCGATGACCGCCCTGGCCGGGCCTGGGGATGGTTTGTGGGTGTGGGCGTGGTGCTGGCCATGCTTGGCGCGCTCGCGTCGGCCAATCTTATGTTCGCGACGCTGGCCGCGACCATCACCGTGGGCGTCATGATGTTTGCGGGCGGCGTGTTCCAGCTTGTCCACGCCTTCGGCGTGCGGCGCCAGGGACGGACATGGTGGTGGGCGCTGTCGGGCCTGCTCTACATGGGCGCGGCGCTCGTCACGCTGGCCGACCCGCTGTTCGCGGCCGGCGTGCTGACCCTGCTGCTGGCGGCGAGCCTTGCCGCATCGGGGCTCGTCCGCGCCTATGTTGCCTTCGCCATGCGCGAGCGGGGGTGGGGCTGGCTGCTACTCTCCGGCCTCGTCAGCATCGGCGTGGCGCTGGTGCTGGCACTTGGCTGGCCGTGGAACACGATCTGGGTGCTGGGGCTGGTGTTGGCGGTGGACCTGTTCCTGCAGGGCTTCATGCTGCTGCTCGCTGGTTTTGCCTTGCGAGCCGTCCGCCTGTGAATAACCGTGTGGATGGGCCCGTGGACAAGTCTGAGATCATGGTCGCGATGGAGATCGAGGCGCCCGGGCGTCCGCTCAGGCGCATAGAGCGGGCGGTTCCCGCGCCCGGCCCGAACGAACTGCTGATCGCGGTAAGCGCCTGTGGCGTGTGCCGCACGGACCTTCACGTCCTCGATGGCGAGGTGAAGGCGCGCTATCCGGTCATCCCGGGGCACGAGATCGTTGGGCGGGTTATGGCGCTGGGCGAAGGCGTGACAGGTTTTGCCGTGGGCCAGCGCGTGGGCGTGCCCTGGCTTGGCCATACCTGTGGAACGTGCCCCTATTGCGCCAGCGGGCGCGAGAACCTGTGCGATGCGCCCGCGTTCACCGGAGCCACGCGCGACGGAGGCTACGCCACGCATACCGTGGCGGACGCGCATTTCTGCTTCGCGCTGCCCGATTGCTTTTCCGACGTCGAGGCCGCGCCGCTGCTGTGCGCCGGTCTGATCGGCTGGCGCGCGTTGCGGCTGGCGGGCGAGGGCAAGGTGATCGGCCTCTACGGCTTCGGCGCGGCGGCGCATATCCTGGCGCAAGTGGCGGTCTGGCAGGGGCGGACGGTCCACGGCTTCACCAAACCCGACGATGCGGCGGGGCAGGCCTTTGCCCGCTCGCTTGATTGCGTCTGGGCCGGCGGATCGGACGAGATGCCGCCCGAGCCGCTCGACGCCGCGCTGATCTTCGCGCCGGTGGGCGATCTGGTGCCGCAGGCGCTCAAGGCGGTGCGAAAGGGCGGGCGCGTGGTCTGCGCTGGCATCCACATGAGCGACATTCCCGCCTTTCCCTATGCCGACCTGTGGGAGGAGCGGCAGATCCTGTCCGTCGCCAACCTGACGCGCGAGGATGGCGTTTCGTTCTTCGCGGTTGCCGAGCAAGCCGGCATCCGTTCCGTGACCGAGAGCTTCCCGCTGGCGCAGGCCGATGAGGCTTTGGCCCGGCTGCGTTCGGGCGCGCTGCAGGGCGCGGCGGTGCTGCTGCCCGAGGGATGAAGCGCCTTGACCTTGTCATTGCGGGCTGGCGCGGACGGAATGCGCGGAGTGGCTGAAAAGCACCGATCCACAGCCGTTATGCGTTTTGCCATTGCGGGCGCGGGAATGCCCTCCCATATCCTGCTCAAGCCCGGCGCCCTGATCCGGGACAGACGGAAAAGTTGCTGATGAATCTGTACCCCTTGCTTCCCCTGCGCGACATTGTTGTCTTTCCGGGCATGGTCGTGCCCCTGTTCGTCGGTCGCGCGAAGTCGGTCGCGGCGCTGGAAGCCGCGATGGCGGGCGAACGCGATATTTTCCTGCTCGCCCAGCTCGATCCCGGCTGCGACGATCCCGATCGGGATGACCTGTACGATACCGGCGTCATCGCCAAGGTGCTGCAACTACTGAAGCTGCCCGATGGCACCGTGCGCGTGCTGGTCGAAGGCACAAGCCGCGCGCGGCTGGAAGCGCTGACGCCCGAAACCGGCGCCAACGGCGAAGTGCTGATGGCGCAGGTGGAAACGATCGACGCGATCGAGGCCGAAAGCACCGAGATCGAGGCGATGATGCGCCAGGTCGTCGAGCAGTTTGGTGAATATGCCAAGCTGTCGAAGAAGCTGTCGCCCGATGCCGCCGGCCAGCTTGGCGAGATCACCGAAGCGGGCCCACTTGCCGACGCCGTTGCCGGTCAGATCGCGGCCAAGGTGTCCGACAAGCAGGCGCTGCTGTCCGAGAACGATCCGCTCAAGCGGCTCGAGATGGTGCTTTCCTTCATGGAAGGCGAACTCGGCGTGCTCCAGGTCGAGCGGAAGATCCGTGGCCGCGTGAAGCGGCAGATGGAGAAGACGCAGCGCGAATATTACCTCAACGAACAGTTGAAGGCGATCCAGTCCGAACTCGGCGGCAGCGACGATGGTGAAGCCAACGAGATTCAGGAACTGCAGGACAAGATCGACCGGCTCAAGCTTCCCAAGGAAGCGCGCGCCAAGGCGCAGGCGGAGCTGAAGAAGCTCAAGACCATGCAGCCGATGAGCGCCGAGGCCACGGTCATCCGCAATTACCTCGACGTGCTGCTGGGCCTGCCGTGGGGCAAGCGCAGCAAGCTGAAGAAGGATATCGCGGCGGCGCAGTCGGTCCTCGATGCGGACCACTACGCGCTCGACAAGGTCAAGGACCGCATCGTCGAATATCTGGCCGTGCAGGCGCGCACCAACAAGCTGAAGGGGCCGATCCTGTGCCTCGTCGGCCCTCCGGGCGTGGGCAAGACCTCGCTGGGCAAGTCGATCGCCAAGGCCACCGGGCGCCAGTTCGTGCGCCAGTCGTTGGGCGGCGTGCGCGACGAGGCGGAAATTCGCGGCCACCGGCGCACCTACATCGGCTCGCTGCCGGGCAAGATCGTGACCAACCTGCGCAAGGCGGGCACCTCGAACCCGCTGTTCCTGCTCGACGAGATCGACAAGCTGGGGCAGGACTTCCGCGGCGATCCGGCGTCCGCGCTGCTCGAAGTGCTCGATCCCGAACAGAACGCCAAGTTCCAGGATCACTACCTCGAACTCGACGTGGACCTGTCGGACGTGATGTTCGTCTGCACCGCGAACAGCCTCAACCTGCCGCAGCCGCTGCTCGATCGCATGGAGATCATCCGGCTCGAAGGGTATACCGAAGACGAGAAGGTCGAGATCGCGCAACGCCATCTGGTGGGCAAGCAGGTCGAGGCGCACGGATTGAAGAAGGGTGAGTTCGAGCTGACCGAATCCGGGCTGCGCGACCTGATCCGCTATTACACCCGCGAGGCCGGCGTGCGCACGCTGGAGCGCGAGATCGCCCGGCTCGCGCGCAAATCGCTGCGCCAGATTCTGGAAGGCAAGGCCAAGGCCGTCTCCGTGACGCCCGAAAACCTCGCCGATTATGCCGGTGTGCGCAAGTTCCGCCATGGCGTTTCCGACGAGGAAAACCAGGTTGGCGCGGTAACCGGGCTGGCATGGACCGAAGTGGGCGGTGAACTGCTGACGATCGAAAGCGTGACGGTGCCCGGCAAGGGCGGCGTGCGCACGACCGGCAAGCTGGGCGAGGTCATGAGCGAAAGCGTCCAGATGGCGTTCAGCTTCGTCAAGGCGCGCAGCCCGGCTTATGGCATCAAGCCTTCGATTTTCGCGCGCAAGGACCTGCACATCCACTTGCCCGAAGGCGCCGTGCCCAAGGACGGGCCGAGCGCGGGCATCGGCATGGTCACGGCAATGGTTTCGACCCTGGCCGGCATCCCCGTCCGTGCGGACGTGGCGATGACCGGCGAGGTGACGCTGCGCGGGCGCGTGCTGGCGATCGGTGGCCTGAAGGAAAAGCTGCTCGCCGCGCTGCGCGGTGGCATCAAGACCGTGCTGATCCCGGAAGAGAACCGCAAGGATCTGGCCGAGATTCCGGCCAACATCCGTGAAGGGCTTGAGATCGTTCCGGTAAAGCACGTGGACGAGGTACTCGCGCTGGCGCTGGCCGGGCCGCTGGAGCCGATCGAGTGGACCGAAGCGGACGATCTGGCGAGCCAACCCGGAGCCGCTGTGGGAGGCCAGCCGGCCTCCACCACCGCGCACTGACGGTCTCCTTCGCGGGACGTCCGCGAAGCCGCAATCACCAGGGGGCGCATCTCCGCATGGGGGTGCGCCTTTCCGTTTGCGGGAAATGCGTTGGTTTTTGAGACAAATTCAACGTTTCTCGTTGCTTTTGTCTTTGACAGCGGATTCTTTCTCCGCTCAATTCCCGCGCACCCGAAAGGCGATTCCGAAACCGCAGTTTTCCCAAGAAAAGGTAGGGGGTTCCGCAATGAACAAAAACGATTTGATCAGCGCTGTCGCCGATGCCAGCGGCCTCTCGAAAGGTGATGCCACGAAGGCGGTGGAAGCCGTTTTCGATTCCATCTCTGGGGCGCTCTCGAAGGGCGACGAAGTGCGTCTGGTCGGTTTTGGCACGTTCTCGGTCGCCAAGCGCAAGGCTTCGACCGGCCGTAACCCGCGCACGGGTGAGCCGATGTCGATCAAGGCCTCGTCGCAGCCGAAGTTCAAGGCCGGCAAGGGCCTGAAGGACGCGGTGAACTGATAACGAGCCGGGCCGCCTGGCGCGAACGGGTCGCGCCGGCAGAAGCCCGGCCGTTGCTGGAAGTCCGAGCACAGAAAAACCGCGCCGGTCATGCGATCGGCGCGGTTTTTCTTTTTGGGGTGAAGCTTATCGATCGAGCCGGATCAGTGCCGTTGGCATCGCGGCCGTCCGGACATCGACCTTCCAGTCCAGCCTTTGTCCGGCCGGATCGGGCTTGGCGCCTTCGTCGGTGTTGTTCGCCAGGATCGCACCGTCGGTATGCAGCGTGAACGTGCCGTCCATCTGCGGCAGGGTGCCGTCACTGCCCTTGGCCTTGTCCTTGGCCACTTCCGCCAGCATCGCCATGAGTGGCGATGCGGAAGCGCTGCTGGCGAAGGCGGGGGCATCGATCCGCACGCTGCCGTCGGCGCGGCGGATCATCGTGACGAAGGGCACCACCGCCGGCATCCGTTCGATCATCGGGAAGCTGAAATCGTGGTCGAGCCGTCCGCTAACGGCATATTCCACTTCGAACCGTCCGTCGCCGCGATTGATCACCGATTTCCAGCCCGCCTGGCGTGACAGGCGTTCCGCGAACGCATCGGCCGCCTTCGGATCGGACGGGTCCAGCCCGCCGAGCCAGGCCTTGGCCATGCGTTCGTTCTCCGCGTCGCGCTGCGATGCCCCGGGCTGCGCGACGTCCCACGCGGCACGCTGCGCGTCGACTTCGGCCTTGGTGCAGGGCCGGCTGGCCTGACTGCCTTCATCCCGGCAGGGCGAAGGGGTGAACGGCTTCTTCTCGCCCGTGCCGGCCGGCTTGTCCTGCGCCAGCTTCGACAGCGGAAGCAGGAAAATCTCGCCCTTGTAGGTGAAGCTGAACGTGCCGTCGCGGTGCAGGGTGAGATCCGATCCGAACTTGCCGGGCAGCAACATGCAGGCGGCCAGTACCAGCGATGCCAGCACCAGCAGCGTACCGGTGAACAGGCGCTTTGTGCTCACGATGTGCTTCCTTCCGGTTCAGTCGGTCGTACGCGTGGCGATCGCATAGAGCGCGATCGCGGCGGCGTTGGACACGTTGAGACTTTCGATCGCCGAGGAGATCGGCAGGCGCGCGATCGAATCGCAATGCTGCGCCACGTTGTGCCGAAGCCCTTCGCCCTCGGCCCCCAGCACGAGCGCGACCGGCCCGGAGGGCACCGCCTGCGGGAAGGCATCCTTGCCATCGCCGTCCAGGCCGATCCGCCAGTATCCGGCCTCGGCGATATCCTCCAGCGCGCGGGCGAGGTTTACCACGCGCACCCACGGCACCGTTTCGAGCGCGCCCGAGGCCGATTTCGCCAGCGTGCCCGATTCGGGCGGGGCATGGCGATCCTGCGTGACGATCGCCGCCACGCCGAACGCCGCGCAACTGCGCAGGATGGCGCCCACGTTGTGCGGATCGGTGACCTGGTCGAGCAGCACCAGCGTCTTGCCGTCGGCTTCGTCCAGCACGTCGTCGAGCGCCACGTCGTCCAGCGGCAGGCATTCGAGCACAAGGCCCTGGTGCGGCGCATCGCGCGCCACCAGCCGGCCGAGATCGGCGGCCTGCGCGTATTCCACCGGCAGCGACGCGGGCAGTTCGGCGTCGTGATCGTCGAGCATCGCCTGGATCGCTTCGCGCGTGCCCCACAGTTTCTTGGCCACGCGATCGGGATTCGTCAGTGCGGCTTCCACAGCGTGGCGGCCCCACAGGCGCACGGTGCCCTGGCTGCCGCGCCCACTGCCCCGGCCGCCCTGCATCCGCCCTGCGCGCCCGCGCAGCGCGCGGCCCTTGCGCTGTCCGTCTTGCCGGGCTTCGCGATGATCGTGGGGAGCGGCCATGGAGAGTACCTTTATGCTGGAATGCGAAAATATCGTGCGCCTCCTGCCAGTCGCCCCATTGACAGGCAAGCGATGCTTCGCCAAAGGGGCCGCCTCTCGGCCGGACGGCCCCTTCGCGGGGGTCTCAAATCAGAGGCGGACCCGTTTCCGGGGAACCCTCGCACCGGCAGCACTGGTGTGGACAGGTGGCCGAGTGGTTAAAGGCAGCAGACTGTAAATCTGCCCGCGCAAGCGTACGCTAGTTCGAATCTAGCCCTGTCCACCACCATTCTTCTCCTTTTCCTTGGTTTCCTGCGGGATTGCGGGGTTTTTGCGGCTGGATTTGGCGAACCTTTCGTGAAGGTTCGCCAACGCTTTACCGGCGAGTGCTCGTTTGTTCGCGCTTTCGGCGTACTTTGCGAATTCGCGATCGGTCTTGTGGCCGGTGACGGCGC
Source organism: Novosphingobium sp. UBA1939 (assembly GCF_002336885.1). Classification (NCBI taxonomy): domain Bacteria; kingdom Pseudomonadati; phylum Pseudomonadota; class Alphaproteobacteria; order Sphingomonadales; family Sphingomonadaceae; genus Novosphingobium; species Novosphingobium sp. UBA1939. The sequence goes on from NZ_DDFB01000044.1 coordinate 48,171, forward strand.
GGCCCTCCAGCGTGGTTGCGCCTGATTCTGCCAGGCGGCGGCTGGTGGCCTTGCGGAGGCCGTGGGGGGAGCAGTGGGGGAGGCCTGCCTTGAGGCAGGCGCGCTTGAACCAGTTGTAGAAGCCGGTGGACGAGAACGGCTTGCCGTACATCGTTTCCAGATAGACCGTCTGGCCGCCCGGGAAGGTGCGCAGCGCCTCGAGCAGGTCTGGCCCCATGGGAACGTGTGTGCCGCTATCGTTCTTGGAGTGGTGCAGGATCAGATCATCGCCGATTCGATTCGCGGGGCCGACCAGCAGGATGTCTGACTTGCGGAGCGCGGTGGCGAGCAGGAGTTCCTTGGCGAGTCGTTCGCGTGTGCCGAAGGGCCACTGCGAATCGAAGGCATCGAGCTCCGCCTCGGTCCACGCATGGAAGCCCTTGCCGGTGCGGAAGGCATCCGTTGCCTCCACCGGGTTATCCGTCCGCCAGCCCAGCTTGATGGCATGGCGGTGAAGGCGCGCCAGCACCTTGCGCAGGTTGTTCGCCGCCGCCGGCGTATCGCGCATCGACGTGAGCTTGCGCTCCACGTTCTCCGTGGTGACGCGGCGCACGTCCTTGTGGCCGTTCCTGGCGCGGAAGCGTTCGATGATGTTGCGGTAGGTCTGCTGGGTGCTGCGCTTGCTGTCGAGCCAGCGCGGGCTTTGGTAGAAGCTGACGACCAGCGCATCGTAGGTGTAGGGCGCGAAGCGTTCGACCTTCGGCTTCACGGCAGCCTGGGCAGCGGCGTATTCCTCCATGAATTCGGGCGTGCCGGGCGCGTTCCGGAAGTGATAGGTAGGCTGCCCCTTGCGCCGATACCGGTAACGGACCTTGCCGTGCCGATCCCGGTACTGGGAGACGTTCACTGGAAGCCAGCGGCGTTTCATCAATCGAGCTCCTCGCCCATGGTATCGTCGACGGCGTTGCGCCGCACGGTCACCTCCAGGCTGCCATCGAGCCGGATGGCGACGCGCACTTCCTCAAAACCCAGCCCGTTGACCGAGTTGATGGCGCGGCGAATGTCTGCCTGACGGAACCGGACCGGCGCCGGGGCGACGAATGGGGGCGCAGCCGTTTCCATCAGTCCATCCCCAGCGCGCATTTGTAGGCTTCGAGGATGCATTCCATCTCTCGCCGGTCATCAGGCTTCATCTTCCGCAGGCGGACGAGCTGGCGCATGAGGCGCGCATCGTAGCCAACCGAACGCCCTTCATTGTAGACATCGCGGATATCCTCCCCGAGGCCCTTCTTCTCTTCCTCTAGCCGTTCGATCCGTTCGATCAGCAGGCGCAGGCGATCGTCCGCAGGGCGGCGTTCATCCGGCAGATCGACCGGGATGGTGAGCTGGCTGGTCATTGGCGATCCTTCCGGCGGTGAAACGCGCACCAGAACGCGCCAAAGGCGGTTCCGGCACTGAAGGCGATGGCGGCGATCAGCATCACAGCCTGCCCAGGGCGAGCGAGGTGGCGGCGAAGATCGCGCCGGCACCGGCGGATATGGCCAGCGTGCCGATGATAATCATGATCTGCCGGATGGCGGCATTGCGGCGCCAGCGGCGCAGATCGGCATCGGCGGCGGTGCCGGGCTGCTTCAGTTCCATGGCAGGCACCCCTGCAAAGGGCACTGCGCCAGCCCGGCGATCACGCGATCGGCAAAGTGCCAGAAGGCCATGACCGCGCCGAGCAGCAGGGCGGGCCGCGCCAGATCCCCGGTGCGGATGCGGGCGGTGCGATCAATGGGTTTCATCGGGCGCCTCCGCAACGATGCCCGCGCCGCTGCACGTGGGGCAGGTGACACACTGGCGGCCATAGATGGCATCGAACACGGGCTTCATCCGTTCGCGCCATTCGCGCGCCTGCTGCAGCCGGGCGAGCCGTTCCGCCCCGCGAATATGCCTGACCGGGTTGAGCATCACGCGGCCCTCCCGCTGCTGGCTTGCCGCAGTTCGCGCACCGGGATGCCGGCGCGCGTGCAATCGGTGCACCAGACGTTGCCGTGCCGGGCCGTCCAGCCCACGGGCACAACGCCATCGGCGGCGATGTGGAGGGAGCCGCACGACGCGCATTCAAAGGTGGCGACGTGGAGGCGGGGATCGGCGGTGGGCCGCTGCGCAGCAAGGAAGGACATGGGCGTTTCCTTTGGGCATGGCTTCCCCGTTGCCGGAAGCGAGGCCCGGCGCGGGCGAAGCGAAAAGAGATGTGGCGGGGGAAGGGGGCTCAGATCATCCCGGCGGCTCCCGTGGCGGCGCGGGGCGCATGCCATCGAAGAGGCCGGGTTGATTCGGATCGGGCGGTGTCATCGCCTCCAGCGCCTGCTGCCGGGAAACCGGGCGCAGGGGCAGGGTGACGCGGGGGTTGGGGATGGCGCTGGGCACGATCCCGAAATCATAGCTTTCCGTGGCTTTCCATGTGTGCCCGCACAACACGTTGGGGCACTGATAGTAGATGTCGCGATGGGTTTCGGTGATCGCCCGGCTGGACCGGCGATAGCCGATGAAGCGGCAATGCGGACAACGCAGCGCGCCCGATCGCGTGGGCTGCGTGCCATCGAACGGGACATCGAGCGGGAAGGCGGCGGGGGCCGGTTGCGCGGCTTCGGCCGGAACGGGCGCGAGATAAGTGTGATCATCCATGCGATCAGTTCCCCTGTTCCTGCCGCTTCAGCGCGGCGACGCCATCCTTGAGCGCGCCCACCGCCTCCTCAGCCTCCTGAAAGGCGCGGCGGCGCGCCTCAGGGTCATGAGGGCGGTTGGCGGCGGCGATCAGCGCGGCAACGGCCTCTCCGCCCTCCTTGGCGGCGCTGGCGGCGGCATGAGCGATATCCAGCGCCACATCCCGCGCCAGCACATCAAGCTGGAGCGTGAACACCCGCTGGAACGGCCCGTGATCCCCACCGCTGGCCACAAAGGCCTTGTCGAGCCGCAGGGCATCGAGAATCGATATCTCGCTGTCCACATCGGGATCGGACCACATGCGCACCAGGCGTTCGCTGCGCCCGCAGATCGCGGCGCAACGATCCCACCCGATGCGCGCGGCGATCACCATAAGCGCACGGTGAAACGTGATGGGTTCGCGCAGCTTCGTCATGCGCCGGTAAATCCTTTCAAAATCGCGGTTCGATTGAAAGAGACAGGGCGATGCCGCGTGCGGTATCCGGCCTGCATGAGCAAACCGGACGAAACACCGAACACGCGCGCGGATTTCGGCGCGGCCCTGCTGGAGTTCACCTGCCGCTTCGCCACCGTGATGGTGGACAAGGGGCTGATGGACGGCGCGGAGGCCGGCGAGATGCTGCAAGGCATCGAACGGGCGATGGCCACGGGCCGGCAGGACCCCGCCACGCTGATCGCCCTGCAGAATGCGCTGGAACGGTCAGCCCGAAACAGCATCGACTGATCCCTCTGCTTCAACGGGCAGCAATCCCAGCGCGCGCAGGCGTTCGTCGATCTGGCTGTCACGCAGTTGCTGGAGTGCATACGCATGGTTGCGCCGGGAGCGATCGATGCCCTTTGCCCATTCGGATTCGGGCGTTCCCTCGCTGGCAAGATGGGCGTCGAAATTGCGCACCATCTCGGTGAACTGGCGCATTTCCGAGAGCAAGCCAGTGTCGCGGATGCGGATCGTTCCGCCTCCGGCCAGCAATCCCAATGTGCGCAGGCGTTCGTCGACGCGGGCATCAACGCGGGCATCGATCGCCTGTTCGATGGCCTGCTGGCTGCGGCTGAGAAGCTGGTCCGATGCCGCCTGCATATCGTCCACGAACTGGCGGCCGGCGTGCTGACGGTCGGCCGCGCTCAGATCGGGATCGTTCAGGGCGGCGAGATAGGTCTGCATGGCGCCCGCCATGGATTTCGGTTCGGTCACGCGGCGGCGCTCCTGTTCGGGGTGTGGGGCTGGTGAAGCGGGACCACCGCCGCTGCGCGCTCGTGTCCATGGCCTGCGGGCCAATCGGGCGAGGGGCCGAGGTCGGCGGGATAGATATCGGGGCGAAGGTGATGACGGGGAACGCCAGTGGCAGCTTCAACACGCAGGACGAACTCGGCGGGGACACGTTTGGAGCTTTGGACCCACTTCCACACAGCCGCCTGCGAGAGCCCGATCTTACGAGCTAGTGCAGATTGCGAACCTGCAATTTCCAGTGCCCATTGTAGGGCCTCATAGGGGGTAGGGTTTATTACCATGGCGGTTGACTACAGCCAAAGTTTTAAATCTGTCAAACGAAAAACGTTTAGAGACAGGTACAGCCATGGTTGTAATGTGCAGCCTATGTTTAGAGCTGATCGTCTTGCTGCGCTGATAAGCGAAAAGGGCCTTTCGCAGAGCGAGCTCGCTCGGCGAGTAGGGGTATCTCAAGCTACGATCTGGAAATTGGTGAAGGAGCCGAGCCAAGGTTCTAAGCATCTTCACCGGATTGCAGCGGAGTTGGGAGTGTCTCCAGCCTATTTGGCAGGAGATACAGACGATCCGACGCCGGGTTTGGTGCCGGCCAAAGTGGCAACCTTCGAGGAACTGGCGGCCGAGCATGGGCTGATTCCCATCCGGCATCTCGATCTCGCATTCGGCATGGGCGCAACTTACGTCGACAACCCGGTTGACGAGGAAATGCGCATGTTCCCGGAAACCTTCATCCGGGCCTTCACCAGCGCACCGCCGGAACTGATCTATTTTGCCCACGGCGTGGGCGATTCGATGATGCCCACGGTTCATCCCAATGATCTTCTGATCATTGACGCCTCAACCCGGCGGATGACCATGAGCGACCAGATCTGGGCGTTCAACTATGCTGGCCTTGGCATGATCAAGCGCCTCCGCCCGATGCCCGATGGCGGGGTGAAGATTTTGTCTGACAACCAGAGCGTGCCGGCCGAAACCGCCTATGACGGCGAACTGAACCTGTTCGGCCGCGTGGTTGCGGTCGTCCGCAAGATCTGATGGCTTTGCCGGCGATGTCGCTGGCGGTGGTTGGCGTGCACCACGCCAACCCCGACAAGGCAAAAAGCAACCGCCGCTTCGAAATCATGCTCTCCTCGCCGGGCGAACCGGTGGAGTTGTGTCCGCAACCGAACAACCCGGCAGACCCCAGCGCCGTGGCCGTGTTCTCCATGCGCGGCATACAGATCGGCTATCTCACCGCTGAACGCTGTGGCCGGATCGGCGCCCTGATCCGCGAAGGCCGGGAAGTGCAGGCCGTGTTCCAGGCATCGGCCGATTTCGGCGCATGGATACGCGTGGCGTTTGATGGCGAGGTGCCGGTGGTGGACCCGACCGCGCTGGCACCAGAGCCCGTGCCAATGTTGGCGGAAGGGGCCGATCCGGAGGCGGAGTTCTATCCGGACGAGGTTTGGGATGATTGAGGGGGCGTGGATTAAAGTCTTGTACGTCGTCTCAGCTTGCCGATCCAAAGGACGGGGCTGGGACATTGCCGTCATTCAGGGGCCTTCGTCGAAACAGTGGCTTGTAGCTGGACACCGACCGTTCGGAAAGACCGCATTCAGCGGCAAGGAACGGCCAAAACTGAATGGTAGGCGCCTGAAAGGTTTCTTCTGTCGGACCTGAGCTAGTTATCATTCCTGTGGCGGTTCATTCTCCTACGGACAGCGCCACGAGAAACCGTGCAGGTCCAAAACTCGTTGCTTCAAAGTGCCATACTCGGCAACCTAATTGGATGAGTGACCTTAGATGGAGGCAAGGCACGCGCCCCATCAATTGCGGGATTAGAGACGATATGGCGGAAAATGACACTGACTTCTCGATCCTGGATTATGAGGTAACGGAGCCTGACCCCGAAAATGAGGCGACCCCGGCGCCAAAGTATGAGATTTTTTCGTACCCCGCTGACACCACTCTGAAGGGCTACCTTGAGCAGTGGACAAACGAACAATTATGGATACCCCCGTTTCAGAGAGGCTATGTTTGGGACCAGACACGAGCAAGTAAGCTAATTGAGAGCTTTTTGCTCGGACTACCTGTTCCACCCGTATTTCTATATAAGCCCGCTGGATCAAAACAGTTTTGGATAGTTGATGGGCAGCAACGAATTCACAGTGTCGTTGATTTTCAGAGAGGAATTTTCGGGGAAAGCCGCTTTAGATTGAAGGGCGTCGATGCAAGATGGGAAGGCAAGACTTTCGCTGACCTGGGTGAAACTGACCGCTTTAATCTAGAAACTGCGGTATTGCGTGCTATTGTCATCCAGCAAACGCACCCAGCAGATCATTCAAGTATATATCATATATTTGAGAGGCTTAACACTGGTGGAATCCGATTGAATGCCATGGAGGTAAGGCAGTGCGTATTTTCCAGTGAATTTCTCAATGAATTGAAGGTCGTAAATGGTCTACAGGATTGGCAAAAGATACTGGGTACAACAAAATCTGATAAACGATTAAAAGATGTTGAGTTGGTATTGAGGGTTATTGCTTTATATCGTGACTTTGAGAATTACGACAAACCGATGAAGCAATTTCTGAATAAGTGCGCAGCTCACTTTCGTGCGGGTGAAGCTCCAGAAAATCTGAAAATTATGGCAGAACGAGAGGAGGTTTTTCGTCGATTTTCTGACGCCTGCAGCCTCGTGGTTCAAGAGATCGGAGAACGGCCTTTCCACTTGAGAGGGCGGCTGAATTTCAGCGCCTTGGATGCGGTTATGGTCGCTGTGATGCGCAACGCCACCGTTTCTGATCTGGCCGACAAATTTAAAAAGCTCTTGGCCACCGAGGCGTTTATGGAGGACGTGTCGTACAACACCAGCGATGAGGCTGTCCTTCAAAGGCGAATGAAGCTCGCAAATGAGCTTATTTGCTAGGCCGCGAAATGCCCCTTGACCGCACAGAAACAGCCATCGCGCTAATTAAGGGCCAGGAAGATGGAGGGCAATCTGACGGGCCAATTTCTAGCTTCCTGGCTCAATACGTTTCGGTAGTTCTGTATGCCGAGATGGAGGAAGAAATTGCGAGCGTTGTGAGGGATCATATCACTAGTTGTTCGAGCGCCGCACTGGGCCTGTTTATTCAGGGCAACATGGACGGAATTATTCGGCGAACGCCAAAATCGGACATTGGAAAGCTAGTTTTGCAGTTTGGGGAGGCATTCAAAACTGCTTTTGAGGACAAGATCGACCCCTCCAGCGTCAGTCGATACAGTAACGTCATTGCCGCCCGCCATGCCGTGGGCCATCGACAAGGTTCGAGCATAACACTCGCAGAAGTTGAGTTAGGCCTCGCGGGTGCTAATCTCATTATCTCTGCGCTGAAAGAATGCGGAGGGTTCGAAAAACTCTGGCGCT
>NZ_DDFB01000148.1:0-5683 GCF_002336885.1 Novosphingobium sp. UBA1939
CGGGGCCGAAGCAGGCCTGGGCGCCTTGGCCGGCCGGGCCATGGCGGCGGGCGAGAACGGCAGCGCGGCGGCAGCGAGCAGCAGGGCGATCTTGTTGCAGCGGATCATGGGCACTCAGGAACTCCAGAAGGGCGCGCACTGGACTTGGACAGGCACTGACCCTAGACCCCGTCTAGGCCCCACGCCGGCTGCGGCGCAAGGGGGCTGAGACATGCTCATTCCCTCTTGTCCGGTCGGTCCATGCGTCCCGTGGCTTCGTTGCTAACCCTGCGTACCATAACCGCTTTTGTGACGGCGGTATGTCTTGCCCTGCTGGGCGCGCCCTCTGCGGCGCTGGCCAACCACATCCAGGCTTCGCTACTGGCGGAAAAGCCAGCCGCTCCGGGGGAGACGGTCACGCTCGCGCTGCTGATGCAGCCCGAAAAAGGCTGGCACGGATACTGGTCCAATCCGGGCGATGCCGGCTTCGGCCTCTCGCTCGACTGGACGCTGCCCGCCGGCGCGAAGGCCGAGGCGCCCGAATTCCCCGTGCCGCAGACGCTGTTGCTTTCCGGCCTGATGAACCACGTCTACGAGCATGACTACGCCGTGCTCGTGCCGCTGACGCTGCCCCGGGACGCAAAGCCCGGCACCACGCTGCCCATCGCCGCCAAGGCGCGCTGGCTCGCCTGTACCGACCAGATCTGCGTGCCCGAAGAGGCCGACCTGCAAGGCACGGTGACCGTGGGGACCGCTGGCACGGCCGACACCCGCTTCGCCGGCTGGCGTGCCGCGCTGCCCGCCCCGCTCGACCGCGCCGGCACGTTTGCCTTCACCGGCAAGGCGCTGCGCATCGCCATCCCGTTCCCGGCGAGCGCGCGGATCGGCCAGCCGCATTTCTTCGTCGCCTCCGAAGGACTGGCCGATTACGCCGCGGCGCAGAAATTCTACCGGCACGGCGATACGCTGATCGCCGAACTCGGTCGCGCCAAGGGGCCATCTGCCGAACAGCCGACCACGCTTTCAGGCGTTCTGGCACTGGGCGGAGACGCGGGCGGCATCGCGCTGGTCGCGCGCGCGGGGCCAGTGCCAGAAGGCGGCACGCCGGTCGGCGGGACGGCGGCCGCCGGCTTCTCGCTGGCAACGCTGCTCACCGCGATTCTCGGCGCGCTGGCGGGCGGCCTCGTGCTCAACGTGATGCCCTGCGTCTTCCCGATCCTCAGCCTCAAGGCGCTGGCCCTGGCGCGCGGCAACAACCATCAGGCCCATGTCGAAGGCATGGCCTATACCGCCGGCGTCATGCTCGCCTGCATGGCGCTGGGCGGCGTGATGCTCGCCCTGCGCGCGGCCGGCGAGGAAGTGGGCTGGGCGTTCCAGTTGCAGGAACCGTGGGTCGTCGCGCTGCTGGTCCTGCTCGCCACCGCGATCACCGCCAATTTCGCCGGGCTTTACGAGATGCCGGGCCTCTCGCTCGAAAGTGCGCCCGGTGCCGGTTCCTCCGGCGCCAAAGGCGCGTTCGGCACCGGCTTGCTCGCCGCGTTCGTCGCCACGCCCTGCACCGGCCCGTTCATGGCGGCGGCGGTCGGCGCGGCCTTGGTCCTGCCGTGGTGGGCGGCGCTTGCGATTTTCGCCGCACTGGGCCTCGGCCTTGGCCTGCCGTTCCTCGCCATCGGCTTCGTTCCCGCGTTGCGCCGCCTGCTGCCCAGGCCCGGCGGCTGGATGGAGACGTTCCGCCGCGCCATGACGGTGCCGATGGGCCTTACCCTGCTCGCGCTGTTCTGGCTGGCCTGGCGGCTGGGCGGCGGCACCTTCGGCCTGCTCACCGTGATCCTCGCCGTGGCGCTGGTCGGCGCGCTCTATCTCGTGCGGCGCGAGCAACGGGACGGACGCCGCCCGCTCGCCGGCACCCTGGCCGCGATCGCTCTGACCGCGGCAGCGGTGATCCTGTTGCCCCGCACGGTTAGCGCCACAGGCGGCACCGCGGAAGCCGGGCAGCTGGACGCCCAGCCGTTCAGCGAAGCCACGCTCGCGCAAGCGCGCAAGGCGGGCAAGCCCGTGTTCGCCTATTTCACCGCCGACTGGTGCCTCTCGTGCAAGGTCAACGAGAGTGTGGCGATCGAACGCGAAACCACGCGCGATGCCTTCCGCAAGGCCGGCGTTGTGGTGCTGGTGGGCGACTGGACCCGTCGCGACCCCGCCATCAGCCGCTTCCTCACCGCGCAGGGCGCGGCTGGCGTACCGCTCTACCTGTGGTATCCGGCCGGCGGCGGAGAACCCCGTCCGTTGCCGCAAGTGCTGACACCTGATTTGCTCGCCGGGCTGCCGGCAGGGAAGTAGCGCCGGATCGGCGCTTACCGCCACGGCGGGATTGCGGACTGCCGCACCCAATGGCAAGCTGGCGGCATGAAGGCGTTCCGCACTCTCCTGCTGGGCCTCTGGGTCACGCTCGCGGGCTACACGGTATTCGTGATTGCGCGCCATGGCATGGGCTTGTTGCCCATTTTCTTCGGCGACATCGCAACGGTTTCCTGGCCCGGCCAGTTCAACCTCGATTTCCTGTGCTTTCTCGTTCTCTCCGCTCTCTGGACCGCGTGGCGAAACGGATTTTCGGCAGGGGGGCTGTTTCTTGCGCTCGTGGCATTCTTTGGCGGGGCCGGTTTTCTGTTGCCCTACCTCCTGTTTCTGTCGTTCCGCGAAAACGGCGATCCGGTTCGCGTTCTGGCAGGAGCCCGGCTCCGCTAAAGCGGAACAGACCGCGGTAGACCTGCCCCAACGCCGCCCTAAAGCGACTGCCCGTCATCCAGTGAGATATGCGCGCCCGTCACCTGGCGGGAAGCGTCCGAGGCGAAGAACAGCGCCATGTCGTCCAGCACCGTGGCATCGGCCAGCCGGCGGCGCGGCCAGCTGGCAATCTGGGCCTTGCCGCCTTCGCTGTCGAACCAGTCGCCATCGATCTCGGTGCGGATATAGCCCGGCTGGATCACGTTGACGTTGATCCCCAGCCGCGCCCATTCGCGCGCGAACTGGCGGCCGAGATGGGCAACCGCCGCCTTGGTTGCGGCATAGGCGGAATCGCCCTGCCCGGTCATGTCCGCCGTGATCGATCCGGTCAGGATGATCCGCCCGCGCTCGCTCTGCTTCGATCCCGCCGCGATCATGCGCCGGGCGCCTTCGCGCGCGGTCAGGTAAACTCCGGTGAAATTCGTTTCGATCACGCGGCTTACGCGATCAAGTTCAAGATCGATCGAACGACCCGCTTCGGCCAGGCCGGCATTTGCCAGCACCACGTCGGGCGCGCCGAAGGCGGCCTCGGCCGCATCGAACGCGGCCACGATGGAGCCTTCGTCGGTTACGTCCATCGCCACCGACAACGCGCGGCCGCCCGCCTCTTTGATGGCATCGGCCAGCGCCTGCGTACGCTCCACTCTCCGCGCGCCCAGCACCACCGCCGCGCCGGCGGTGGCATAGAGCCGCGCCAGATGCGCGCCCAGCCCGGACGACGCACCGGTGACCAGCGCGATACGGCCTTCGAGCGAATAGCGGGGCTTGTCCAACGTCCTCTCCTTCCGATGTATCATCAGGCCGATGATTTAACCGGCCGGTTAACACATCGGCGGAGCCGCCGCGAATCCGAAATGCGCTGTATCAGCCGCCCGCTTCAGAACTTGTTGTCGCGCGGGAAGCCCGTCGGCGGCATCCGGCCCGCCGCGCCACGCGCCACCTTCCACAGCATCAGGTCGCGCTCGGTCCGCGTCCGCCCGCTTTCGCCGCCCATGGACCACGAGAGGCCGTCCTCCAGCCGCAGCGTGATCGCATCGGAGAGGCCGCCATCGCGATAGCGCTGGAGCGCCACGCCCTGCCCCTTGGCCAGGATCGGCACTTCGCTGAGCGCGAACACCACCAGCTTGCGGTTGTCGCCCACCACGGCGACGTGATCGTGTTCGGGCGCGATTTCGCGCACCACGATCAGCTTCACGCCGGGCTTGGTGGTGACCACGCCGCGCCCCTTGCGCGTTTCGGCCAGCAGTTCGTCCATCTCCGCCGCGAAGCCGCGCCCGCTGTTCGCCGCCAGCAGGAGCTGCCCCTTGGCGCGATAGGGGAGGACGGCAACGATGTGCGCGTCGGGATCGATATCGACCATCGTGCGGATCGGCTCGCCAAAGCCGCGCGCGCCGGGCAGCTTATCCGCGCCCAGCGTATAGAACCGGCCATTATCCACCGCGAACAGCAGCTTGTCGGTGGTCTGCGCGTGGAGCGCGAAGGCGGGACCATCGCCTTCCTTGAACTTGAAATCGCCATCGAGCGGGAGATGCCCCTTCGCCGCCCGGATCCAGCCGCGCTGCGAAAGGATCACCGTCACCGGCTCCTTCTCGATCATCGCGTCCATGCTGAATTCGCGCGTCGGCGCGGCCTCGGCGATGGTGGTACGGCGGCGGCCCAGCGGGGTATCCTCGCCATATTCCTTGCGCAGCGCGGCCAGATCGCGCTTCAGCCGCGTGCGCTGGCGCGCCGGGCTGTCGAGCAGCTTCTGGAGATCGTCCTGCTCGGCCAGCAGTTCGTCGCGCTCCTTGCGCAGTTCCATTTCCTCCAGCTTGCGCAAGCTGCGCAGCCGCATGTTGAGGATCGCCTCGGCCTGCCGGTCGGTCAGGCCGAATTCCGCCATCATCACCGGCTTGGGCTCGTCCTCGGTCCGGATAATCTCGATGATCCGGTCGAGGTTGAGATAGGCAATGATGTAGCCTTCGAGCAGCTCCAGCCGCGCCGCGATCTTTTCCAGCCGGTGCGTGGTGCGGCGCAGCAGGATGTCTATCTGGCTGATGACCCATTCCTGGAGGATCAGCTTGAGTCCCAGCACGCCCGGCGTTCGCCGCGAATCCAGTACGTTGAGGTTCAGACCGAAGCGCGTTTCGAGATCGGTCAGCCGGTAGAGCGACTCCTTGAGCAGCTCCGGATCGACATTGCGGCTCTTGGGCACGAGCACGAGCCGGATATGCTCGTCGCTCTCGTCGCGCACATCTTCCAGAATGGGCAGCTTCTTGTCGGCAATCAGCTGGGCGATCTGCTCGATCAGCTTGCCCTTCTGCACCATGTAGGGGATTTCGCTGACCACGAGCTGCCATTGCCCGCTGCCCAGCTTCTCGACGCCGGTTTCCTCCCACGCGCCGTCCTCCCCGCGCCCGGTGGAAAAGCGCCCGCGCACACGGATCGGTCCCCGCCCCGTTTCATAGGCGGCGGAAATAGCGGCCGCGCTGTCCACCACCACACCGCCGGTGGGGAAGTCCGGCCCGTGGAACACTTCCATCAACTGCGCGTGTTCGACATGCGGGTTGTCGATCAGCAGCAGCGTGGCATCGACAATCTCTGCCACGTTGTGGCTGGGGATGTTGGTGGCCATGCCCACGGCGATACCGCTGGCGCCGTTGGCAAGAAGGTTGGGGAACAGGCCAGGGAAGATTTCCGGCTCTTCCTCTTCCCCGTTGTAGGTCGGCACGAAATCGACGGTGCCTTCGTCCAGCCCCGCCATCAGGCGGATCGCGGTGCGCGTCAATCGCGCTTCGGTGTAGCGATAGGCGGCGGCGTTATCGCCATCGATATTGCCGAAATTGCCCTGCCCTTCGACCAGCGGATAGCGCAGAGCGAAATCCTGGGCGAGACGGACCATGGCGTCATAGACCGAGGCATCGCCGTGCGGGTGATACTTGCC
>NZ_DDFB01000148.1:5719-53376 GCF_002336885.1 Novosphingobium sp. UBA1939
GCGGAATCGAAAGGCGCATCGACGATCGCGTCGAACGGATCGGGCTCGCCAGTATCGGTGGTATCGGTCGCCATGTGAACGTCCTAGCAACGCGAAGCGGACAGGGGAACTCTGTGGATGCCGAAATCCCCCGCTTTCCGGGCGGTTTCAGACGCGCTGCATGTCCCGCGCCTCGGCCGGGATACGCACTTCCAGCCCATCGAGATCGGCGGTCAGCAGGATCTGGCACGACAGCCGGCTGGTGCGGCTGACGCCGGCGGCCAGATCGAGCATGTCTTCCTCGTCGTCCACGGCGGCGGGCAACCGGTCGAACCAGTCCGGCGCGACGATGACATGGCAGGTGGAACAGGCCATCTGCCCCTCGCACGTGCCTTCCAGCGGCATTCCGGCGTTCTGGCCCAGTTCCAGCAGGCGCTGTCCTTCCGCGCCGTCGACCACGACGCGCTCGTTTTCGGGCGTTACGAAGGTGACTCGGACCATGGCAATGCAACTCCCTGCGACCCAGCCGCGGCGATGATCGCCGCGACACCCTCATCCAGATCCTCTTCCCTCGTATAGCGCCCGAAGCCTAGCCGGATCGCGGTTTTGGTATCCCTGTCCGAAAGTCCGATCGCGCGCAAGACATGGCTTGGCCTGCCGGAACCGCTAGCGCAGGCCGAACCCGCCGAAAACGCCACGTTCCGGCATTCCGACAACAGCCGCGCCACGTCCAGCCCGGCCAGCCGCAGGTTCAGGTTGCCGTGCCAGCGCGCCGTCGCGCTGCCGTTCAGCGTCCAGCCGGCCAGCGCCCCGCGCGCCCTTTTCCACAAGTTGTCCACATGCGCCGCATCACTTTCCCGCAGCGTTGCGCACAGGGCCGCCGCCGCGCCGAAGCCGGCGCAGAGCGCAGGCGAAAGCGTGCCGGATCGCAGCCCGCCTTCCTGCCCGCCGCCATGGATCAGCGGCTTCAGGTCGATCCCGTCGCGCACCCACAGCGCGCCGATGCCCTTGGGGCCGTAAAGCTTGTGCGCCGAGATGGCGATCAGGTCCGCGTCCGGCGGCGGCGCGATCTTGCCCGCGCCCTGCACCGCATCGCACAGGAACAGCGCGCCTTGCGCATGGGCGCGCCGCGCCAGTTCGGCGACCGGCTGGATCGTGCCGATCTCGTTGTTGACCTGCATCACCGCAACCAGATCGGCCCCGGCCGGCAATGGCACGTCGGCAGCGACCAGCCCCTGCGGATCGACCGGCAGCAGCGCCACGCCGGGATCGGCGGCGCGCGCGGTATCCAGCACCGCCGCGTGTTCGATCGCGGAAACCGCCAGCCGCCGCGCGCCGCTGCCGAAAATGGCAAGGTTGAGCGCCTCGGTCGCGCCCGAGGTGAAGATCACGCGCCCGCCCGCCGGCAGCAAGGCCGCCACCTGCTCGCGCGCCACCTCCACGGCCGCCGCCGCAGCGCGCCCGGCACGGTGCGGGCTGTGCGGATTGGCGAAGCCCGGCGCTTCAGGCCCCGCCAGCCAAGGCATCATCGCCTCTCGCGCTTCGGGCGCGAGGGGCGTGGTCGCCTGATAGTCGAGATAGATCACGCCCGCATGCTCCCGGCGATGTCCCGCCAAACCGCCACGAACCGCACGATCGCGGCCTCGTCCGTCTCGCGCCCGATGCTCACGCGCAGCACCTCGCCGGCCGCCTTCACATCGAGGCCCATCGCGGACAGCACATGGCTGGGCCGCAGGCTGCCCGAGGAACAGGCGCTGCCGGCCGATACCGCGATCCCCATGCTGTCGAAGCGAATCAGCTGCGCGGCCGATGAAATGCCGGGCATCCGGTAGCCGCCGATCGTGGGACAGCGCGGCGCGGCGGACGCGATGATCTCCGCCCCCGCCGCCTGCAACTGGGCGTCCAGCAGGCCGCGCAGCCGGCCCGCTTCGGCCATCCAGCCATCGCCGGCTTCCAGCGCCGCCGCCATGGCCAGCGCTCCGGGCAGGTTCTCGGTGCCGCCGCGATAGCCGCGTTCCTGCCCGCCGGGCGCTTCCAGCAGCGCGAAATCGCGAATGAGCAGCGCGCCGATGCCGATCGGCCCGCCGAACTTGTGTGCCGAAAGCGCGATCAGGTCCGCCTCGGGCAAGGCGATCTTGCCCGCGCCCTGCGCCGCGTCCGCCAGCAGGATGCCGCCGGCGGCGCGCACCAGCGCGGCGATCTCCGCCAGCGGCTGGATCACGCCGGTCTCGCTGTTGACCTGTTGCACGCAGACCAGCGCGCGTGGACCATCGGCCAGCAGCGCTTGCAGCACGGCAAGATCCACCCGCCCGTCCGCATCGACCGGCAGGCGCGCCGCATCCACCCCCGCCGGGCGCAACACCGCCTCGTGCTCCACCGCCGAAACAACAACCCGCTCCGCTTTGGCACGACGGATCGCCAGCGCCAGCGCCTCGCTCGCCCCGCTGGTGAACACCGCCTCGCGCTCCCACCCCAGCGCGGCCTTCACCCGCGCCCGTGCGCCTTCCAGCAAGGCGCGCGCGGCGCGGCCGGGTTTGTGCGGGCTGGACGGGTTGGCCCAGGCATCGAAGCCCTGCGCCAGCGCGGCGCGCGCCTGCGGCAGCAGCGGGGTGGTGGCGGCATGGTCGAGATAGAGCGGTTCGGCAGGCAAGGAATCACGTGTCCCGTTATGATCGCGCCGGAAACATTGCTTTCGGGGGCGGCGTTTCTATATAGCCCTTCGTTCCAATTCCCAGCCCCGGCATTTTCCGCCGGCGCGGATTTGCAAGCAGGATAACCAGGTCACACGATGCCCGCAGTCATCTTCCCCGGTCCCGAAGGCCGCCTTGAAGGCCGCTTCCAGCCCGCCACCCGGCCGCGCGCGCCAGTGGCCATGATCCTGCATCCGCACCCGCAAGCCGGCGGCACGATGAACGATCGCATCACGCAGGCCCTGTACAAGACCTTCGTGGCGCGCGGTTTCGCGACGCTGCGCTTCAACTTCCGCGGCGTCGGGCGCAGCCAGGGCAGCTTCGACAACGGCATCGGCGAACTGTCGGACGCGGCCGCCGCGCTCGACTGGGTGCAGTCCATCCACCCCGAAGCCTCGACCACGTGGATCGCCGGCTACAGCTTCGGCGCGCTGATCGGCATGCAGTTGCTGATGCGCCGTCCGGAAATCCGGGGCTTCATCTCGGTCGCGCCGCCGGCCAACATGTATGACTTCAGCTTCCTCGCCCCCTGCCCCGCCTCGGGCATCATCGTGCAGGGCAACGCCGATACGGTGGTGACGCCCAACGCGGTGCAGAAGCTGGTCGACAAGCTGCGCACGCAAAAGCACATCACGATCCACCATGACGAGATTCCGCGCGCCAATCACTTCTTCGAGAACGAACTCGACGATCTGATGAAGTCGGTCGACAATTATCTGGACATGCGGCTTTCGCCGGACTGTCCGATCAAGTGACCGGAACCGGTGGGCCTGCTTAGGCACGGCCCGCCGGTCCGCTGGGCAAAGCCCTATTGCGGCTGCGTATTCTGCGCCAGCGTATTGCCGCCGGCATCGGGCAGCGTCCAGATGCCGAGGTTCACCAGCATCACCGCCGCCAGCACCAGCATCAGCACGGGGCGCTTGCGCTCCCCGCGCCGGAACAGGACGAACGCGCCCCCTGCCAACGCGATGGCGGCGAGCATGAGCAGGGACAGGACAGCATCGAGCATCGATAGGCGTTAGCTCTTGAGGAAGCCCTGCGCCATCCCCGCGATATCATCGATCACGCTGCCATCCTGATCCTTGTCGAGAAAGCTGGTAACCTTGCCCAGCGCTTCCGGATGGCTGCCGATCATCGAGGCGAACTGACCGAGCGATCCCTCGCCACCGATATGGCCCACGATCTGCTGAAGCACGCCAGCGTCGACGCCCGAATTGGCGGCAGCGGTCTCGATCGTGTCACCCTTGGCCTGGTGGCCGGCGGCCAATGCGGCGATGGCGGTTTCGGCCGTCGCGGGATCGATGCCAACCTTGGCGGCAAGGTTCTTCACATCAACGTTGCTGCTGATCTGGCCGAGAATCGAATCGAAAATGCTCATGAGGAAGACTCCTGCGATTGGGCTCCGAACCACAGCCTAGCGGGACCACGCGACAGTTCCAGTGCAACATTCGCCAGCGCAGCGTAAGTTGTGCTGGACAAAGCCAAAAAGCCGGAGCCGGCAAGCCCTGTTTGACTTCCCACCGCCGCGCGGACAGGGTTGCGGCATGGTTACGCACGAAACGAACGGAATCACCCGCCGCGCCGCCTTGGGCGGCCTGGGCGCCACCGCTGCCGCCGCCTTCGCGATCCCGGCCCGCGCAGTCCCCGCCTCGGCGGCGGACGCCAACGCCCTGCTGGACGGCATCGCGTGGCGTCTGCTGGATTTCTTCCCCGAAACCGCCACAAGCCTTGGCATCGACACGGGCGCCCACGCCGCGCTGCGTGCGAAGCTGGGGGACAAGTCGGCCGCCGCGCAACGTGCCATCGCCGCCCTGCTGCGCGCCGATCTGGCCCGGATGGCCGCTACCGATGCCTCCGGCCTCGACCATTCCACGCGCACCAGCCTGGCCGTGGTCAAAAGCGCCTACCAGACCGCGCTCGATGGGTTCGCCCTGCCCTATGGCGACATCACCGTCGGCAATTACCGCAACACGCCCTATGTCGTGATCCAGAACGTCGGCGCCTATCTCGACGTGCCGAAGTTTCTCGATTCGGATCATCCCATCGCCGATGCGGCGGATGCCGAAGCCTATCTCGCCCGCCTCGCCGCCTATCCCGGAACGCTCGACGCCGAAACGGACCGCCTGCGCGATACGGCAGCGCAGAGAGTGATCGCGCCCGATTTCCTGCTCGACAAGGCGCTGGCGCAGCTCGAAGCCTCGCTGGCCGACGCGCGCCAGGGAGGCGGACTGGTCGATTCGATCGATCGGCGCACGAAGGCGAAAGGCATCGCGGGCGACTGGGCCGGGCGGGCGCGCTCCATCGCCACCGGCAAGGTCGTCCCGGCGCTCGAACGCCAGATCGCCGAACTGCGACGCCAGCGCGCCAGCGCGACCTCCGACGCGGGCATGAGCACCCGCCCCGACGGCGAAGCGTGGTACGCCTGGGCGCTGCGCGCCAGCACCACCACGCGCATGACGCCGGACGAGATCCACCAGCTCGGACAGGAGGAACTGAAGGCCTTGCAGGCGCGGATGGACCCGATCCTGCGCGGGCTCGGGTACACCAAGGGCACTGTTGGCGAACGCATGACCGCGCTGGGCAACGACCCGCGCTTCCAGTTTCCCGACAACGACGAAGGACGCGCCCAGATCGTCGCGTTCATCCAGAAGCGGCTGGACTTCATCCGCGGGAAGCTGCCGCTGGCCTTCCGCAAGCTGGCGCGCGGCAATGTCGAAGTCCGCCGCCTGCCGCTGGCCGAGGAACCGGGCGCGCCAGGCGCCTATGGCGGCCCCGGATCGATCGACGGCTCGGTGCCCGGTCGCATGTGGATCAATCTTCACACCACGCGCCTGCACAGCAAGTACAGCCTGCCCACGCTAGTCCATCACGAAGCCCTGCCCGGCCATGTCTGGCAGGGCGAATACGCGCAGCAACTGCCGGTGATCCGCGCGATTCTGGCATTCAACGCCTACACCGAAGGCTGGGCGCTCTATGCCGAAACGCTGGGCGACGAACTGGGCGCCTACGATGGCGATCCGGTCGGCCAGCTCGGCTATCTCCAGTCAATCGCCTTCCGCGCTTGCCGCCTGGTGGTCGATACCGGGCTGCATTCCCGCCGCTGGTCGCGCGAGCAGGCGATCCGCTGGTTCGCGGAGACCAATGGCTCGGGGATCGACGAGGTGACGAGCGAGGTGGATCGCTATTGCAGCTGGCCGGGGCAAGCCTGCGGCTACAAGATCGGCCATAGCGAGATCCTGCGCCAGCGCGCCCGCGCAAAGGCGGCGTTGGGCGCTCGCTTCGACCTGCGCGATTTCGACGATGCGGTGGTCGGCGGCGGCAACGTTCCGCTCGACGTGCTGGGGCTCAACATCGACGAATATATCCGCACGGCCGGAAAATAGCGCCGCCACACTCGAACGCGGACGATCCGCCTTCGCCTTATCGTCCGCGCAACGCGCCCCAGCGGGCCGCGCCATCTTCGCCATAGAGGCGCGGCACGTCCGGCCCGCGATAAAACTGCGCGAACACTTCCGCGTCGTCAGGCAACAGCACCCACGGCTGCTTGCTTTCGGTGAAGATGTGCACGTCCGGCGGGCACAGGTCGGGATTGTCCAGCGTTCCGACGCGCACGAAGGCGGCCTTATCGCCCGCCCCGCCATAGTGGCTCCACAGCGCCACCTTGCACGCCGGACACCGCACGATTTCCTGACCACGCCCGCTCTGCGATGGCGTCATGACGTGTTCGGGCGAGCCCTGCGCCACTTCCACGCGATCGGTTTCGATCACCGTGTTCAGCGCGAAGGCGCTGCCCGATTCGCGCTGGCACCAGCGGCAATGGCAGCAATGCGTGACGATCGGCGCATCCAGCAGCCGGTAACGGACATCGCCGCATGCACAGCGGCCTTCAGCAAAGACGGTCATGATCCTCTCCCTCTCGGGACAGGATGCGCAGCCCGCCGGCGGCCGTCAACGCCTCAAGCGCTTTCGCACAGTGCCTGCAACTGATCGGTGCAAGCGTTCCAGCCCGCCTCGAAGCCCATCTCCGCATGCTGGCGCATGGCTTCCTCGGTCCAGTGCCGCGCCGAAGCGGTATAGCGCGTGCCATCGCCCTCGGGGGCTACTTCCCAGATGCCGATCATGAACGGCCCGGCCGGCTGAAAATCCGCCGTCACCGCATCCGTCGAAACGAAGCGCCGCCCCTCGTCCCAGGCCAGAAACACGCCTTCCTGGGGCATTTCCTCGCCATCGGGGCCGTACATCACCATCGCGCACCGCCCGCCCGGCCTGCGATCCTGCTCCACGATCTTGGCGTACCACGGCTTCGGACACCACCATTCCTCCTGGCGGTTGACCAGCACATCCCACACCCGCTCCACCGGCGCGGCGATATGGCGGGTAATCGACAGTTCGTGCATCCTCTCTCTCCTCAATCGCGATCCGGCGCGCCCAGCGGGAAATAGGCGCGAAAGGGCCGCGCATCCTCCACGCAGCGCGCCACCGCCGGCAGCGCCAGCAGGTGCGCGCGCCAGGCCTGCAGGCGCTGGCAGGCGTCAGGAATCGGATAGACCCAGTCGGCATAGAACAGCGAAGGCGCGGCCGCGCATTCGATCAGCGAGACCGCATCGCTGGCCGGGTCACTGGCCGCATAGGTTTCCAGCCAGGCATCGATCCAGCGATAGCTGCGGTCCAGCTGGGCCTCCACCCGCGCGCGGGTCGCGGGCGAAAGGGCACCGTCGCGCAGCACTTCGGCCACGCTCTCCTGCATCACGTTCATCACGTAGTTGTCGAACACACGGTCGAGCATCCGCGTTCTCACCGCTTCCGCCGGGTCGGTCGGCAGCAGCGGCGCGGGGCCGGGATGCCGCAGCGCCAGCCATTCGATTATCGCGGTGGATTCGAAGATTTCCACTCCGTCATCAACCAGCAGCGGAAACTTGCCCGCCGGACTGGCCGCCTGAACCCGCTCGGCGTTTTCAGGATGCTCCCCGTCCACGCCCCGGAAGGTGAACGGCGTGCCGTTGGCGTAAAGCGCGATCAACGCCTTCCACGTATAGGAGGAGAACACGTGGCCGTAGAGTTCCAGCGCCATGCTACCCTCGCACCGCCGCTTCGATTGCCGCGATGTCGATCTTGCCCATGGTCATCATCGCCTGGAACGCCCGCTCGCGCACGCCCGCATCGGGATTGGCCAGCGCCTCCGTCAACTGGCGCGGCGTGATCTGCCACGACAGGCCCCAGCGATCGCTGCACCAGCCGCACGCGCTTTCCGCCCCGCCGTTGCCGACGATGGCGTTCCAGTAGCGGTCGGTCTCTTCCTGCGTCTCGGTCGCCACCTGGAACGAGAACGCCCAGCTGTGCGTCACGTTCGGCCCGCCGTTCAGGCCCATGCACGGAATGCCGAGCACCGTGAACTCCACGGTCAGCACATCGCCCGCCTTGCCCGCCGGATAGTCGGTCGGCGCGCGGTGAACGGCGCTCACGCGGCTGTCGGGAAAGGTTTCGGCATAGAACCGCGCCGCGGCTTCCGCTTCCTTGTCATACCACAGGCAGATCGTTGCTCCGGTCATGGTCAGCCTCGCAGCGCGCCGACGATGCCGAACTCCGCCCCTTGCGGGTCCGTGGCGATCACGATCCAGTCGTCGCCCGGAACCTGATGCGGGCCGTGCATCACCTTGCCGCCGGCGTTCTCGATCGCGGCCTTGGCGGCCGTGACGGAGGGAACGCGGAAATAGAGCCGCCACAGCGCGGCGCGCCCTGGCTCGAACAGCGGCAGCATCGCGCCCACGCGCTGGCCGTCGTGATCGATGAAGCAGTAATCGCCCATCTCGCCCATCGGCATCTTCTCGTTGAACTGGAAGCCGAAATGGCGCGCATAGAACGCCTTGGACGCTTCCAGATCGGGGCTGGCCAGCTCGTTCCAGCCCACGCGCTGTTCCGCCGTTGGCGAGAACACGTCGCTCTTCGCGTTTTCCTGGCCCGGCGCGGGCACCGGCGTCATCAGGTACACCGGAACGCCCTGCGGGTCCGAGACCATCGCGATACGGCCGACCGGCAGTTCCGACACCGGCATCAGCACCTTGCCGCCTTCGGCCGTCACCGCCGCCAGCGCGGCATCGAGATCGGTCACGTGGAGATAGGGCAGCCACGCCGGCTTGGCCCCGTGCGCGACCATATCGGCCGACAGGGCCAGCATCCCGCCGGCGCTGCCGCCATCAGCCCGGAGGATGTGGCGGTAATCGACCGGCCCTGCCGCCTCTCCGCCACCTTCCACGGCCCAGCCGATCACCGCGCGGTAGAACGCGCTGGCCGCATCGGCATCGGGCGTCATAAGCTCGTACCAGATAAATCCGCCAGCCATCGTCATTCTCCCATCCGCACCACCGGCGTGAAGCCACCGTAAATCATCCGCTTGCCATCGAAGGGCACCGGGTTGAGTTCGGGGTTCCAGGCATCGTCGCGCATCAGGTCTTCCATCCGCGCGAACACGCTGTCGCGTGTTTCCTTGTCGGGCCATTCGATCCAGCTGAACACGACCGTCTCGTCTTCCGTGGCCTGCACAGCGCGGCGGAAATCCGTGACCTTCCCGTCGGAAACGTCATCGCCCCAGCATTCCCAGATTCGTGTCGCGCCGTGTTTGATGAACAGCGCGTCCGCCTTGCGGGCATGTTCGATAAAGCGTTCGCGATTGCCCGTAGGCACCGCGATCACAAAACCATCGACATAGGCCATATCTCTCTCCCATTTCGGCCGGCTTGAAGCCTTTTGTCATGCGTCGTTTCAGATTGGGGGCGTGTCTCCGCTGGCAACCATCGGGTCCATCCAGAACGGCCCCCAAACGTGCCCGTCCGGATCGGTCACGTCGCGCCCGTACATGAAGCCGTGGTCCTGCACCGGATTGACATCAACCAGACCGCCGTTGGCGCCCGCCAGCTCGACAAAGGCGTCCACCGCATCACGCCCATCGAGCGCCAGCGCGAGCGCCACCTCGCTCGATCCGGCGGCGGGGATCGGACGGTCGGTGAACGATGCCCACTTCTGGTGCGTCAGCAGCATCACGTAGATCGCCTCGCTCCACACCATCGCGGCGGCGGTCTCGTCGGTGAAGCGGGGTTCGTTGGTGAAACCGACCGCCTCGTAGAAGCGGCGCGCGCGGCCAAGGTCGGCCACGGGCAGGTTGACGAATATCATGCGTGTCACTGGTCTGCGCTCCTCTCTTGCGGGACCCGGAACAGGAACTCGAAATAGCGCCGCAAGTGCCGCAGCGCATCGCGCGCCATGTCCGGTGCGGCGCTTTCCTCCTGCGTCTTGGCCACGACGAACGCGCCCTGGATCACTACCTGCACATGGCGCGACAGGCTTTCGGCGGTCGTGCCCGTCACGCCGCGCTGGACCATGGCCTCGGCGATGTCGGCCTCCAGCGCCCTGGCGTTGCCCATGATGCTGGCCTCGCAGGCGATGCGGATCGCCGCGCTGGAGCGGAACGCTTCCTGCACCATCGTTCCCGCCACGCAACTGAACGATTCCACCGGCCCGCCGATCAGCGCCAGCCGCAGGTCGATATAGCCCAGCACCCGGTCGACCGGATCGGCATGATGATGGAACGGCGCTTCCGCGAAGAACGCGCCGGTGCATTCGCTCCAGTAATCCGCCGCAGCCACGCCCAGCGCTTCCTTGGAGGCGAAGTGATGGAAGAACGCACCCTTGGTCACCCCTGCGTGCGCGCAAAGCTGGTCCACGGACGTGGCCGCGAAGCCGTTGCCGCGCACCAGCTGCACTGCCGCTTCCAGCAGCTTCCCCTTCGCGTTGGTGGGCGTCGGTCGGAAGGGGCGATTCGGAACCATGACCCGACCATACCGACCGGTTGGTATGGCGCAAACGAATATCCGTCCTCTCTGGACAAAAACCGCAGAGTCTTCCGGTCTGGGCGGCCGTCGTTGCAGGCGACCGCCCCAGTTCCGCCCTATCCGAGCGTCGCGACCGCTGCCGCCTCGCGCTCCGCCACGGCGCGCCAGCACGGCTGCTCGCCGACGCGCGCGTACCATGCCGCCGTTGCCGGATGCCTGTCCGGATCGGGCGATGGCATCGCATAAGCCAACGTGCGCAAGACGCTCGCCACCGCGATGTCGCCGATGCTGAACGTATCGCCGGTCAGCCAGCCTTCCGCCGGAACCGCGCCTTCCAGATAGTCGAGCATGGGTGCGATCTCGGCCATGCCCTGCTCGGCCGCCGCCTCGTCGCCGGGCCGCCCCAGCACGCGCGGCGCGACGAAGCGGTTGAACACGATCTTGGCGCCGGCCGGCACGATGATCGTATCGGCGAACTCCTCGAACCAGATCGCCTTGCCGCGTGCCCGCGCCTCCGCCGGAAAGATAGCCGGCTCGGGGTGCAAGGCGTCCATGTAGGTGGCGATCGCCGTCGAATCGGACAGGGTGAAATCGCCGTCACGCAGCGCCGGGATCTTGCGGAACGGACTCGCCTCCAGAAATTCAGGCGATGGCGCTCCCGGACGGCCGATCACCGATTCCACCGCGATCCCCTTCACCGCCGCCACCAGCAGCACCTTGCGCACGAACGGCGACAGCGGAAAACCATAGACCTGCATTCGACCTCTCCCTGAATCGTTGCCCGATGATGCCGCAATCGCGCCAAGTGGCAAACCTAGTTGCAGCCGCGCGCGCGGGCGTATAGGCGATGTCGCGATGACCGATATTCCGAACATCCAGCCCGACAGCCGAGCCACCACCGTGCTTCCCGCGCCGGACACCACGATCGACGCGCGCGAAGTCTTTGGCATCGATATCGACATGAAGGTGCCCGCCTTCTCCGAAGCGGACGAACGCGTGCCCGATCTGGACGAAGGCTACGTCTTCGATCCGGACACCACGCTGGCGATCCTGGCGGGCTTTGCCTACAACCGCCGCGTGATGGTCCAGGGCTATCACGGCACGGGCAAGTCCACGC
The DNA here is from genome assembly GCF_002336885.1 of Novosphingobium sp. UBA1939. Taxonomy (NCBI): domain Bacteria; kingdom Pseudomonadati; phylum Pseudomonadota; class Alphaproteobacteria; order Sphingomonadales; family Sphingomonadaceae; genus Novosphingobium; species Novosphingobium sp. UBA1939. The sequence goes on from NZ_DDFB01000148.1 coordinate 17,332, forward strand.
ATATCGAACAGATCGCGGCGCGGCTGAAGTGGCCGTGCATCCGCATCAACCTGGACGCGCACATCAGCCGTATCGACCTGATCGGGCGTGACGCGATCGTGCTGCGCGATGGCCTGCAGGTCACCGAATTCCGCGAAGGCCTGCTGCCCTGGGCGCTGCAGACGCCCACCGCTCTGGTGTTCGACGAATACGACGCCGGCCGGCCGGACGTGATGTTCGTGATCCAGCGCGTGCTGGAAACCGAAGGCAAGCTCACGCTGCTCGACCAGAACCGGGTGATTCGCCCGAACCCGTGGTTCCGCCTGTTCGCCACCGCCAACACGGTGGGCCTGGGCGATACCAGCGGTCTTTACCACGGCACGCAGGCGATCAACCAGGGCCAGATGGACCGCTGGAGCCTCGTCGTCGCGCTCAACTACCTGCCGGCCGAGACCGAGATCGCGGTCGTGGCCAACAAGGTGGAAGGGCTGGACAAGCAGACCATCGCCGACATGGTCCGCGTCGCCGACCTGACGCGCAAGGGCTTCGTCAACGGCGACATATCCACGGTGATGAGCCCGCGCACCGTCATCGCCTGGGCGCACAACAGCCAGATCTTCCGCGACGTGGGCTTCGCCTTCCGCCTCTCGTTCCTCAACAAGTGCGACGAAGCGGAGCGCGTGCTGGTGGCCGAATACTACCAGCGCGTGTTCGGCAAGGACCTGCCCGAAAGCGTCGCGCACAAGGCGTAAGGCCGGCGCGGGGGCCTCTGGTCCCTGTGCTCCCCCCGCCCCGTCACCCCGGCGAAAGCCGGGGTCTCGTGCGGCTCGGCGGCACTGTGCCGGGGCTTTCCCGCAACCGCCTGAGACCCCGGCTTTCGCCGGGGTGACGCTTCTCATCCTTTCCAGTTGCGTGCCGAAATCAGCCCCGCTTCAGCCGTTGGGCAGGATCAGGTACTTTTCACCCGTGCGCCGCGCGTTGTATTCCAGCACGGCCTCGCGGCTGAGGATGTCCTTGAGCGGCACCCGCGCCTTGTAGTGGCTGGCGAACGTGGTGGTGATGTTGTCCATCACCCGCGCGCGCATTCGGCCGACGATTTCCGGACCGGCCTTGGCCATGAACGGGGTCAGCAGCCAGCCGGCAAGATCCCAGGTCAGCCCGAACGCGCGGTTCAGCACCGTCGGCCCCAGATCGAGCGCGCCGTAGATATAGACTTTCTTGGGCGTGGACGAACCATAGCGGCTGTAGGCCGCCCCCCGGCTCGCCGCGGCTTCCATCGCGGTCAGGATCTGCCCGGCCAGCGTGCCGCCGCCGATCGCGTCAAAGCCCAGCATCGCCCCGGTTTCGGCAATGGCGTCGATCAGCTTCGGCAGGAAATCGGGCGCGGTGGAATCGAGCACATATTGCGCGCCCAGATCGCGCAGGATCTTCTCCTGCGCCGCGCTGCGCACGATGTTGACCAGCGGAATGCCGTCTTCCTGGCAGATCTTCACCAGCATCTGCCCCAGGTTCGAAGCGGCCGCCGTGTGGACCAGTCCGGTGAAGCCCTCCAGCTTCATCGTCTCGGTAAAGCCCAGCGAGGTCAGCGGGTTGACGAACGCGGAAGCCCCCTGCTCGGCCGAGACGTGATCGGGCAGCGCGATGCAGGCCCCCGCATCGACCACGCGATACTGCGCATAGGCGCCGCCCGGCAGGCAGGTCACGCGCCGGTTCAGCAGCGCCTGCGCCTCGGGCGCATCGCCGGCGGCGATCACCGTGCCCGCGCCTTCGTTGCCCACCGGCATCGCCTCGCCGATCCGCGCCTTCATCGCGCGCACCGCGCCTTCAGGCATCCGCGCGACGAGCCGGCCTTCGGAATATTCCGCGTTCTCGACATCGGCCGGGCCGAACAGCAGCCCCAGGTCCGACGGATTGATCGGCGCCGCTTCCATGCGAATCAGCACTTCGCGCCCCTTGGGGGCCGATACGGTCTGTTCGACCAGTTCCACCGTCAGCAAGCCATCCTCGCCCAGGGTGGACAGCAGTTGCAGGCCTTTGACATCGGACATCTTCATTCTCCCGGATAGATCGCCTTCACGAAGTAGAGCCCTTCCGGGGGCGCGTTAAGTCCTAATTTGCAACGGTCTTTCGCGGCGAGCGCGGCGGCGAGGTCGGCACGGGTCCACATCCCCTGCCCCACCAGCGCCAGGCAACCCACCATCGAGCGCACCTGGTGGTGCAGGAAGCTGCGCGCGGCCGCCTCGACGATCACGTGATCGCCCTCGCGCCGCACGTCCAGCCGGTCGAGCGTCTTGAGCGGACTCGCCGCCTGGCAGTGGACCGACCGGAACGTGGTGAAATCGTGGTGACCGACCAGTTCCTGCGCCGCCGCGTGCATCGCGGCGGCATCGAGCGGCCGGGCGATGCGCCAAGCCAGCCCCGCCTCCAGCGTCAGCGGCGCGCGGCGGTTGGCGATGCGGTATTCATAGGCCCGCCCCAGGCACGAAAAGCGCGCGTGCCAGTCCGCATCGACCACCCGCACGTCCAGCACCGCCACCGCGTGCCGGGCCAGCCGCAGCCGCGCGTTGAGCGCTTCGGACAGACGGAACGCATCGAAATCGCGCGCCAGATCGAAATGCGCGCGCATCGCGAGCGCGTGGACGCCGGTATCGGTCCGCCCCGCGGCGTGGAGCGTCACCACCTGCCCGGTGACCGCGAAGGCCGCCTCCTCGACCGCCTGCTGCACCGAAGGCCCGTGCGCCTGCCGCTGGAAGCCCATGTAGGGCTGGCCGTTCCATTCGAGCGTGAGCGCGAAACGGGTCATGCGGGATGGCTCCCCGACCGGCAGCAAGCCGCCATCAGCCCAGCACCGTTCCGGCCGGGACCGCCCGCCCGCGCAACAGCGCCGCCGTGTCCATCGCCGGCCGCCCGGCGCGCTGGACAATCAATGGACGAAGCGCGCCGGTGCCGCACGCGATCGTCAGCGCATCGTCCAACGCAGTTCCCGGCACTCCCGCGCCAGCCACGACTTCCGCCGCCAGCACGCGATAGCGTTCGCCATCCAGTTCGAAGAACGCGCCCGGCGCCGGCGCGAAAGCGCGCACCTGCCGCTCCACGTCCACCGCCGCCCGGGTGAAATCGAGCCGGCTTTCCGCCTTGTCGATCTTGTGGGCATAGGTCACGCCGTGCTCCGGCTGGGTCACCGGCGGGTGCCCCGGCAGGTCCGCCAGCACCTCTACCATCAACGCCGCGCCGCGTGCGGCCAGTTCCTCCGTCAACGCGCCCGCTGTCTTCCCGTCCACCGGCGTCGACACTTTCGCCAGCATCGGCCCGGTGTCCAGCCCGCGCTCCATCTGCATGATCGTCACGCCGGTTTCCTCGTCCCCCGCCAGGATCGCGCGCTGCACCGGCGCGGCGCCGCGCCAGCGCGGCAGGATCGAGCCATGGACGTTGAGGCAGCCCCGGCGCGGCGCATCGAGCACCGCCTGCGGCAGGATCAGGCCATAGGCGGCCACCACCGCGACATCGGCATCCAGCGCGGCCAGCGCCGCCTGTTCCTCCGCGCCTTTCAGGCTGGCCGGTGTGCGCACCGCGATCCCCAGCGCCTCGGCCGCAAGGTGCACCGGCGAAGGCTGGAGCTTCTTGCCGCGCCCGGCGGGCCTTGGTGGCTGGCTATAGGCCGCGACCACCGTATGCCCCGCCGCCACCAGCGCGCGCAGCGTCGGCACCGCGAAATCGGGCGTGCCCATGAAGATGATGCGCATGGTGTGCGAAAAGCCTTCCGTTTGCCTGCGGTGGCCCTATCTGTGCGGCCATGGCATCGCAAGAGATCGAGGCGCTGGCCGGCGCGCTCGCCCGCCTTCCCGGACTTGGCCCGCGCTCGGCGCGGCGCGCCGTGCTGTGGCTGATCAAGCGCCGTGAAACCGCGCTGACCCAGCTTGTCGACGCGCTCGTCACCGTGCGCGACCGGCTCGTCGAGTGCGACACCTGCGGCAACGTGGATACCAGCAACCCCTGCGGCATCTGCGCCGATCCCCGCCGCGATTCGCGCGCGATCTGCGTGGTGGAGGAAGTGGCCGACCTGTGGGCGCTCGATCGCGCGCATCTGTTCACCGGTCGCTACCACGTTCTCGGCGGGCGCCTGTCCGCGCTGGACGGCGTGCGCCCAGAAGACCTTGCCATTGCCAGCCTGCTTGATCGCGTGGCGGCAGGCGGGATCGACGAAGTGGTGCTGGCGATGAACGCCACGCTCGAAGGCCAGACCACCGCGCACTACATCGCCGAGAGGCTGGAAGCGTTTCCTGTCCGCGTTACCCAGCTCGCCCACGGCCTGCCCGTCGGCGGCGAACTCGATTATCTCGACGAAGGCACGCTCGCCCAGGCCCTGCGCGCCCGGCGGCCGGTGGGATAGCGGGGATTCGCGACGAACTGCAGCCGGACGAAGCCGCGTCGTCCCAAGCCTCGCCCCCTAACCGCAGCGTCCCTTGCGACTCCGCCACAACGCGCTTATCTGCGCTCCATGGCTATCCGCGAAATCATCGAAGTTCCCGATCCGCGCCTCAAGCAGGTGTCCGCACCCGTCACGACGTTCGACGACGAGTTGAAGACGCTCGTCGCCGATATGTTCGAGACGATGTACGATGCCCCCGGCATCGGTCTCGCCGCGATCCAGGTGGGCGTGCCGCTGCGCGTGCTGGTGATCGATCTCCAGCCCGATGACGAGGACGCGGAGCCGGAAGTGTGCACCGCGCACGGCGGCCACCACCACACGCACCAGCCGACCAAGCGGGAACCGCGGGTCTTCATCAATCCCGAGATTCTCGATCCTTCGGAAGAGCACGCCATCTACAACGAAGGCTGCCTCTCGGTGCCGGAGATCTACGCCGAAGTCGAACGCCCCGCGCGCATCCGCGCCCGCTGGCAGGACGTGGACGGCACGGTGCACGAAGAGGACATGGAAGGCCTGCTCGCCACCTGCCTCCAGCACGAGATGGACCATCTCGAAGGCATCCTGTTCATCGACCACCTCTCCCGCCTCAAGCGGCAGATGGCGCTCAAGAAGCTGGAAAAGCTGCGCAAGGCTGCTTGAGCAGCCAAATCAGTTGCACAATCTCATGCTGATGGTACGTTCTCTCTCTGTTCCAGAGAGGGAGGTGCCTATCGATTCGTCTAAACGCTTGTAGGTAGCGTCGTAACCTTACGCTCCTGACTGCGCCTGAGATTATACGCATGGGCACAAACCAACGCGAGAACGGCAACGCCGGAACTGGACAGAAGAAGCCAGATGCCTAGCCGCCCGGATCAAGAAACCTTTGTTCTCCTGCCTCACTATTCTCATCTGCATCAGGAATTGGCAAAAATCACAGCGAAAGGTCCCCGATATGGACCGTATGTATTCGCTGTGTTGCCTATACGACGGTGTACACTGGTTGATCATCGCGCCTTGCGGAACAATTTTGGCTTGTTCCGCAAGGGGTTTTGCATCTGACGCAGAAGCACTCGTCGACCTTCAGAGGCACCTCTGAGGGTCTTGCAGCACACGTTGCCGGCGGAGTTCTGCTCCGTCGGCAATTGTGGAGGATGTTGACTGATGGACTCGCCCTTTCTCCTGCTCGTTTTCCTGATCGTCGCCCTCGTTTTGGGTCTTGCGATCGGCTGGTTTCTGGGCGGGCGGCCCGTGGCCGACTGGCAGCAGCGCCATGCCGAGCGGGACAGCGCGGCCAAGGCTCACGAAGCCACGGTCAAGGCGATGACGGTCGATCTCGCGGCGATGAGCGAGCGGGTGAAGTTGCTCGATCAGGTGACCGGGGAACTCGCCGCGATCCGCCAGGAACGCAACGCGCTCGCCTCGCAACTGGCCTCGGCCACGGAACGCGCGCGCCATGCCGATGCGCTCGCCGCAGAGCTCGGCACCGCGCGCGAGGAGCGCGAGGCGCTGCGGGCCGAAGTCGCGCGGATGAAGGCCGACGCCACCAACTTCGCCGAGCGCGAGCGCCTGCTGATCGAAGCGCGCGAAGCGCTGCGCAAGGAATTCGAGGCTGCCGGCGCCAAGGTGCTGGAAGGCGCGCAGGAGGCGTTCCTGCGCCGCGCCGCCGATCGCTTCGAACAGAGCGAGAAGACCAGCGCCGAACGCCTGCGCACGCTGCTGGCGCCGGTGGGCGAACGGCTCCAGAAGTACGAACAGCAGGTGCAGGAGCTCGAAGCCAAGCGGGTGGATTCGTTCGGGCAGTTGTCGGGCCTGATCCAGTCGATGCGTGATGGACAGGAAGCCGTGCGCGCCGAAGCCGCGCGGCTGGGCAATTCGCTGCGCAACGCGCCCAAAGCGCGCGGACGCTGGGGCGAACAGCAATTGCGCAACCTGCTCGAACAGTGCGGGCTTGCCGAACACACCGATTTCGTCACCGAGCATTCGATCGACACCGAGGATGGCCGCCTCCGCCCGGACGCGATCGTGCGCATCCCCGGGCAGAAAAGCCTGATCGTGGACGCCAAGGTCTCGCTCAACGCCTATCAGGACGCGTTCGCGGCCGACACGGACGAAGCCAGGGAACATTTCCTCACCCTGCACGCCACCTCGATGCGCAACCACATCCAGCAGCTTGGCGCGAAATCCTACCAGAGCCAGTTCGACGACGCGCCGGACTACGTGGTGATGTTCGTGCCGGGCGAACACTTCGTCGCCGCCGCGCTCGAACACGATCCGGGGCTTTGGGACTTCGCCTTCGAACGCAAGGTGCTGCTCGCCACGCCCACCAACCTCGTCGCCATCGCGCGCACCGTGGCGATGGTATGGCGACAGGACACCATCGCGCGCGAAGCCGTGGAAATCGGGAAGGCTGGGACCGAGCTTTACGATCGCCTCGCCACCGCCACCGAGCATCTCAAGCGCGTGGGCGGGGGGCTGAACAGCGCGGTCGAAAACTACAACAAGTTCGTCGGCAGCTTCGAACGCAACGTCCTCTCGGCCGGCCGCCGCCTGCGCGACAAGGGCGTTTCGATCGGCAAGCGCGAGATCGAGGAAGTCTCGCTCGTCGAATCCGCGCCGCGTTATGCCGAAAGCATGGCGGTAGAGCCTTCGGAACTTCCCGCGCCGCAACCGGTTGATACAGAGGACGACATCGCAGCGACGGCGGGGTGAAATGAAAGTACGGGGGCGATGGCTGGCATTCGCGGCGCTGAGCGTACTGGCCGGCTGCGACCGCGCCGCGCCCGAGCAGCAGGCTCCCGTGGCCGCGCCTCCCGCCCAAGCCGCGTCGGACCCGGCGGAGGCAAGCGCCACGCCCGAACCCGAACCGTCATCCGCCCTCTCGCCTTCCCCCACGCCCAGCCCGACACCGAAAGAGGCGCGCTATGCCCCGCGCGAGGACTGCGACAAGGCGCCTGGGTGGAAAGCGTTTCGCGGCCGGCTGGCGACAGCGGTCACCGCGCGGGATGCTGGCGCACTGGCCGCGCTGGCCGATCCCAACATCCGGCTCGACTACGGCGGCGGCAGCGGCGCCGACGAATTGAAGAAGCGGCTGGCCGATCCCAAGGCGGGTCTGTGGCAGGAGCTGGACCGTATCCTGCCGCTCGGCTGTTCGATCGAAGGCGGGCTGGCGGCGATGCCCTGGTACTTCTGGAACGTGCCCGACGACGGTGATCCCTATACCACGATGCTGGCAACCGGCCCGGACGTGCCGCTGCGCGCCACGCCTTCGGCTGCCGGAGAAACCCGCGCCACGCTCGACTGGGCCATGGTGTCGATCGCGTCCGAAAGCTTCGATCCCAAGGCGCGCTTCACCCGGGTCAAGCTGATGGCCTCAGGGCAGAACGGCTATGTCGAAACAGCGAAGCTGCGCAGCGTGATTTCCTATCGCCTGATCGCGGAGCCACACGATGGCGGCTGGAAAATCACCGCGCTTATTTCGGGCGATTAGCCTTTGGATTTGGCCGTGGGCGCACCGTGCAGTTCCAGCGTGTGCCCGCCGGATTCGATCCACAGGCGATCGCCGTTGCGCCGGAAGCGCGGGGCACCGGACAGGAGAGCGTTCACCGCTTCCTCCTGCTGCCCCACCAGTCCTTCGCAGAACATCCGCGTCGAAATCAGCGGACCGGCAATCAACCGATCGCCCTCCACCCGGTATTCGCCACCGATGCCATTGCAGCCGACGCTGGCGGAAAGGCGCGTTTCCGCAAAGCCCATCCGCGCCCGATCTGGCGCGGCGGGGGCCTTTCCGTCGATGCTGGCGATCGTCCATTGCGTGCCGACAAGGCCGGGCGCGCCACCGGCCGCCGGCGTCGTGCAGCCTCCGGCCAGCAGGCTGGCCGAAAGCGCGAAGGCGGCAAGGATCGGAACGTTGCGCATGATACCGTCTTATAGAACGGCGCGATGATCATACGATTAACGCCGATGGCGCCGTTTCACCCCTCGAGCGACGCCAACACCTCGTAGGCCAGCACTGCCCCGGCCACCGCCGCGTTCAAACTGTCGGCCCGCCCCTTCATCGGCATGGTCACGCGCAGATCGCAGGCCATTTCGTAGTCCTCGGGCAGCCCGCGCGATTCGTTCCCGACCATTACGAAGCAAGGCGCAGCGTAAGGCGCACCGCGATAGGGCACCGCCTCCCGCAGCGACGCCGCCACGAGTTGCCCCTCGCCCGCGCGCAGCCAGCCGATGAAATCGTCCCAACGCGCCTGGGCAAGCCGCTGGGTGAAGATAGCCCCCATGCTGGCGCGCACCGCTTCGACCGAGAAGGGATCGGCGCAATCGTCGAGCAGGATCAAGCCGCCCGCGCCCACCGCGTCGGCCGTGCGCAGCATGGTGCCAAGGTTGCCCGGATCGCGCATGGCCTGCGCCACCAGCCAGATCGGCGCGGCGTGGCGGTCGATCGTGGCAAGGCCGGTATCCCATTCGGCGAAGACGCCGGCCACAGCCTGCGGATTGTCCTTGCCCGTCACCTTGGCGAGCAAGTCTTCGGGCAGTTCGAGAACATCGCCCCCGGCAGCGGCGACGGTCTGTTCCAGCACATCGAGCAAGGGGTGCGGATCGCGTCCCTGCGCCATCAGCAGGATTTCCGGCACGCGGCCGCCCTCGCGCGCGTCGGTCAGCAGGCGCAACCCCTCGGCCAGAAAGCGCTGCTCGCGCTTGCGGTGCTTCTTGTCGCGCAAGGAGCGGACGAACTTGACGGTCGGGTTGGAGAACCCGGTGATAACCTTGCGCACCGGCCGGTCAGTCCTCGCCGAAGCCGTCCTTGATCAGGCCGGACAGCTTCATCAGCACGTTGTCCGCCTCACCTTCCGGGCCGGAGACGATCACGTCGACCGTGTCGCCCTTGGCCGCACCCAGCATCATCAGCCCCAGGATCGAGCCGCCTGCCGCCTCGGTGCCGTCCTTCGCCACCTTCACGTCCAGCCCGGCGGGCAGCTTGGCCACCGCGTTCACGAACTTGGCGCTGGCGCGGGCATGAAGGCCGCGCTGGTTGACGATGGTAACGGTTTCTCGGGCGACGTAGCTCGATTCAGCCATGCTTCACGCGTCCTGTCCCAGAAATTCGGATGCGATCGTTATGTAGTTGCGGCCCGCTTCCCGCGCGGCCACCGTCGCTTCCCGAAGCCCCATGCACACCCGCGCCTTGGCAAGGCGGATCAGCATGGGAAGGTTGATGCCGGCAATCACTTCCACCTTGCCCGCCTGCATAAGCGAGATGGCCAGGTTGGACGGCGTGCCGCCGAACAGGTCGGTAAGGATGATCACGCCATCCCCGCTGTCCACTCGCCGAATCGCATCGGCGATTTCCTTGCGGCGCTTTTCCATGTCGTCATTGGGGCCGATGCATACACCGATGACATCGGATTGCCTGCCGACCACATGCTCCATGGCATGGATGAATTCCTCGGCAAGAGCGCCGTGCGTTACGAGAATCAGACCAATCATGAAACAGGATGGCTCCGAAAGACGGCCGAGCATCTTATCCTGCCCATGCTTAACGCAGGCTTTGCAGGATCACGCGATACGCGAAACCGTTGGCAATTCCATTGCACGTCTTCCAGAGCGACCTCACCCAGTCTCTCGCCGGTCGTCTTCGAGCAGGTCAGCCGCCCGTGACGCCAGATTTCTGTGCTGCAATGTGGGAGAAAATCCGGCGTCGCGCAAGGCGGAAGCGATCTGTTCGGCCATGAACACCGAACGATGGCGGCCTCCGGTGCAGCCGAAAGCAATGTTAACGTACGCTTTTCCGTGCTCCTCGAAGCGCGGAAGCAACAGCAGCAGCAGGTCGCGAATGCGGGCAAACGCCTCGTCGAACGCCGGGTCCTGGCGGATATAGTCGCCCACCGGCGCGTCCTGCCCCGTCATCGGACGCAGATCGTCGATCCAGTGCGGATTGGCCAGAAAGCGCATGTCGAAGATCAGGTCGGCCAGCGGGGGCATCCCGCGCGAAAAGCCGAAGCTTGTAATGGTCACCGTGGTCCGCGCCGGCCCCTGATCGCCGAACCGTTCGCGGATCGTGCGTTGCAGGTCGTTGGTGGTGAAGCTGGTGGTGGAAATGACCACGTCCGCCCAGCGCCGCAGCGGCTCCAGCAACTCGCGTTCGGCCGCGATGCCGGTCGCGGCCGGCTTGCCCTCGCTCATCGGATGGCGGCGGCGCGTCTCGTTGTAGCGGCGCTCCAGTTCGGTGCCGGCGCAATCGAGGAACAGGGTCGTGATCGACAGGCCGGGCCGTTCGGACAGACCCTTGACCAGTTCGATGGTCTTGGCGGGATCGAACCCGCGCGTGCGGGTATCGAAACCGATCGCCAGCGGCGTGCCGGAATCGAGCGCCGCCGAACCGCGTTCGGTTTCCAGCAGCCGGTCGAGCAGGCGGATGGGGAAATTGTCCACCGCTTCCCAGCCCATGTCCTCCAGCGTGCGCAGCGCCGTGGTCTTGCCCGCGCCAAGAACACCGGTCACCAGCAGGATGCGTTGGGGGTTATCCTCGGATTCGCGCGCCATGCCAGCCTTCTGCGCTTTCCCGGGCACTAAGGAAAGAACTCTCGAAAATCGGTTGTTTCAGAAATCGGGAAGGCCGAATTGCCGCAGCGCCACTTCGGCACGCAGCGCCAGCACCGGCGTATCGGGATAGAGCCGGATCATCGGCAGAGCGCACCCCGCCAACACCGCGCTGTCGGCCGCCGCGACGAACCGCGGCGCGGCCGCATCGAGTCGCACCACCAGCGCCAGAGGCACGCCTCCCACCGCCGGCATCTCGACGAGGCCGAGGTTGCGGATTTCGAGCTTGCCCGCGATCCGGGGATGCGGGCTGGCGATGACACGGCCGTTCCGCGCCTCGATCAGCACGCCGTCATCGCCCACCAGCGTCGCGCCGCGATCGATCAGCGCCAGCGCCAGGCTGGATTTGCCTGCCCCCGGCGGCCCTTCGATCAACAGCCCCTGTGTTCCGATCATCACGCATGTCCCCTGATGCGTGATGGGCTGCGCATCGCTCATGCCGTTTCCTCCCGGTCGAGCGGCATTTCCAGCAGCAGACAGGCCCCGGCCGCTCCGTCAGGCCTGTCGGTGATCGTCAGGGCGCCATCGTGCGCTTCCGCGATCGTGCGGGCAATGGCCAAACCCAACCCGCTGTGCGAACCGAATGCCTCGTCGGCCGGGCGCACCGAATGGAACCGCTCGAACACTTTTTCCCGTTCGCTTTCCGGAATGCCCGGCCCTTGATCGGATACGGAAAGCCAAACGTTCGCACCTTCCCCCCCGACCGCGACATCGACCACGCCTTCGGGCGGTGAGAACGACACCGCATTGTCCAGCAGGTTTTCCAGCACACGTTCCAGCCGCACGGCATCGCCCCGTACCAGGGTTCCCCCCTCTCCGCGCGCGAAGCGGATGCGCACCGCCGCCCGGTCCGGTCTGGCGTCGCGCGCGCCCACCACCTGCGCCGCCAGATCGGCCAGGTCGAGCTGCGTGAAGGTCGCGCGGCTCAGTTCCGCGTCGATCCGGCTCGCATCGGCGATTTCCGTGATCAGGCGATCGATACGCTGGACGTCATGCGCGGCGATCGCCGCCAGCTGGCGGCGCAGGTCCGGATCCTCGATCCTTTCCATCGCCTCGATCGCGCTGCCGAGCGACGCCAGCGGATTCTTCAATTCGTGCGCCACATCGGCGGCGAAGCTCTCCACCGCGTCGATCTTCTGCCGCAAGGCGGCCGTCATGTCGGATACGGCGCGCGCCAGCAGCCCGATCTCGTCCCCCCGATCGGGCAGGCGCGGCACCACCACCTCGCGCTCTCGCCCCAGCCGCACACGCACCGCGGCGCGGACCAGCGCCCGCAACGGCTGCACGATCGTCCGCGCCAGAAACAGCGACAACTGGATGGACAGGAGCAACGCCAGGCCGATGATGATGACCAGCGTCTGTCGCGCGTCTCGCACCGCCTGCGTGATATCCAGCGCGTTGCGCGTGGTCAGCAGCATGTCCCCGTCCGATCCCACAGGCGTCGCCGCGCTGATCACCGGCGTGCGGTCGGGCGCATAGCGCAGATAGACCGCTGTTGCCCGGTGTTCGCGGGCGGCGGTGATTTCCGGCCAGTTTCCGCCATCGGGGCTGGCGGGTTCACGATAGCTGTCCACCTTGGGCGCCCCCACGACCAGGTCCACGCCCCGGTCGAGCAAGCGGGCGGCCTTCTGGTACCACGGCTCGGTTTCCGGATCGATCAGCACGAACGACGGACCCGCCAGGGCAAAGCTGTCGGCCACCAGCGCATTGTCCGCGCCATAGAGCCGCAAGCGCAGCCGCTGCTCCGAACCGATTCGCGCGATCAGCATCCGGCGGTCGGGCAGCGCAACCGGCTCGACAGCGTCGGCGACAATTTCCGCTTCCGCCCGCGCCAGTTTGAAACGCTCCTTGAGAAGCTGCGTGCGATAGCTGTCGAGGTAGAAGAAACTGCCCGCCAGCAGCGCCAGCGCGATCACGTTCACGGCCAGGATGCGCACCGTCAGCGACGGGCCGCGCGTGCGCGTCAGGCCGATGCGCGTCAGACCAAGGCGTCCGGCGCGCTGGGGCGCCGGTTCGGCAAGGCCGTCATTCATCGGCAAAACTGTATCCCGCGCCATAAAGCGTCTCGATCGCGGCGAAGGCGGGATCGGCGGCGCGGAACTTGCGGCGAAGGCGCTTGATGTGGCTATCGATCGTGCGGTCGTCCACGAACACGTCATCGTGATAGGCCGCGTCCATCAACTGGTTTCGCGTCTTCACCACGCCCGGCCGCATGGCCAGCGCCTCCAGGATCAGGAACTCGGTAACCGTGAGCGAAACCGGCGCGCCGTTCCATTCCACCAGGTGCCGGGCGGGGTCCATCACCAGCCTTCCGCGCCGGATCGGATCGGGAAGCGGCTCGGCCGGAGCCGTCTCGGTTGCATCGCGGCGGACGATTTCGCTGCGCCGCAAGATGGCCCGGATGCGCGCGATCAGCAGCCGCTGGCTGAAAGGTTTGGCGATGTAATCGTCCGCGCCCATGGCGAGGCCCAGTGCCTCGTCCGCCTCGTCGATCTTGCTGGTGAGGAAGATGACCGGCAGATCGCTTTTCTCGCGCAGCCGTCGCAACAGCTCCAGGCCGTCCATGCGCGGCATCTTGATGTCGAACACCGCAAGGTCCGGGGGGTTGTCGAGCAGGGCCTTGAGAGCGGCCGCCCCATCCGAATAAAGCCGCGTCACAAAGCCCTCGGCCTGCAGCCCGATGGAGACCGTCGTCAGGATATTGCGGTCGTCGTCGACCAGGGCCACGGTCGCAGCCCGATGCGGGATCGCGGTTTCGTTGCCGGACATCGCCTTCGCATAATCGCCCATCGAAGTTCCGGCAAGGCGGCGCCTGTCGATAGCCCCATCGCAGGGTCGTTACAGACGCAACCTGCCCGCCGCACAAATTGTGCATCGCAGCACCATTTATTGCAAAAAACGCAACTATCGTGCAAAAAACTGCACATTCCGCGGGATTTGACGCGATGCCGACCACGCACTATGCGCAATCGGGAATCAACGCATTCGTATTCGCAAAGCGCCGCCCGCGCAGCCCGGAAATGACCCCGGTCCCGCAGGCAGTGCAGCATGGGAGACCCAATGTGTCCGATAGCCGCCTGAACGTGCCCCTTTCGCAGCAGGGCTTCCCCGAACCGGCCGAACTCTTCGCCAACCTGGGCACGGCACCGCTGGTCGAGCACGCCGTTCGCAATGGCGAGGGCCTGCTCGCCGCCGAAGGCCCGTTCGTGGTCGCCACCGGCAAGCACACCGGGCGTTCGGCCAAGGACAAGTTCATCGTCAAGGATGCCGAAACCGAAAACACGGTGTGGTGGGGCAAGACCAACGTTGCCATGACACCGGAACACTTTGCCGCGCTGAAGGCTGATTTCCTGAAGGCGCTGGCCGAAAAGGACCGGCTCTACGTGGCCGACCTGTTCGGCGGTTCGCAGCCGGAACACCGCGTCAACGTGCGCGTCATCAACGAACTGGCCTGGCATAACCTGTTCATCCGCACGCTGCTGGTCCGCCCGAGCAAAAGCGAACTCGCCACGTTCGCGCCCGAATACACGATCATCGACCTGCCCAGCTTCCGTGCCGACCCCGAGCGCCACGGCAGCCGCAGCGAAACCGTGATCGCGGTCAACTTCACCGAAAAGCTCATCCTGATCGGCGGCACGGCCTATGCCGGCGAAATGAAGAAGTCGGTGTTCGGCATCCTCAACTACCTGCTGCCCGTGAAGGGCGTGATGCCGATGCACTGTTCGGCCAACATCGGCCAGGACGGCAAGACCGCCGTGTTCTTCGGCCTTTCCGGCACCGGCAAGACCACGCTTTCGGCCGACGCCAGCCGCACGCTGATCGGCGATGACGAACATGGCTGGTCCGATACCGCGGTGTTCAACTTCGAAGGCGGCTGCTATGCCAAGATGATCCGCCTTTCGGCCGAAGCCGAACCGGAAATCTTCGCCACCACCAAGCGCTTCGGTACGGTACTGGAAAACGTGGTGATCGATCCCGACACCCGGCTGCTCGATCTCGACGACAATTCGCTGGCCGAAAACAGCCGCGGTTCCTATCCCATCGATTTCATTCCGAATGCATCGGAAGAAAACCTGGGGCCGGTGCCCGCCAACCTGATCTTCCTGACGGCGGATGCCTATGGCGTACTCCCGCCGATCGCGCGCCTCACCCCGGACCAGGCGATGTATCACTTCCTGTCGGGCTACACCGCGCGCGTTGCTGGCACCGAAATCGGCGTGACCGAACCGGAAGCGACCTTCTCCACCTGCTTCGGCGCACCGTTCATGCCGCGCCACCCCTCGGTCTATGGCAACCTGCTGAAGGAACGCATCGCCAAGGGCGGCGTGAAGTGCTGGCTGGTCAACACCGGCTGGTCGGGCGGCAAGGCGACGATGGAAGGCATCAAGCGCATGCCGATCAAGGCGACGCGCGCGCTGCTCAACGCCGCGCTGGACGGCAGCCTGAACGACGCCCAGTTCAGCAAGGACCCGAACTTCGGCTTCGAAGTGCCGGTTGCGGTGCCGGGCGTGGACAGCAAGCTGCTCGATCCGCGCGCAAGCTGGGCCGATGCGGAGGAATACGATCGCACGGCGCAGACGCTGGTCCGCCAGTTCATCGACAACTTCGCGCAGTTCGCCGATCACGTCGATGAAAGCGTCCGCCAGGCTGCCCCGGTCTCCGCGACCGAAGCGGCCTGAGACCTGCCGGGAACCCTGGTGCCCTGACCCGCGGGCCGGAGCCATCAGGGTTCCGGCTCCAGGATCACCAGCACTTCCCGGACCATGCCGACCGACTATCCCACCCCGTTCCGCACCGACGCGGCCGTGCGCCGTGTCGGTCAGGGCTTGCTGGACCATTCGCTTGCCAAGGCGGAATGGACGCACGAAGCGCACCTCGCAGCGTGCCTGTGGCTGTTGCGCGAACGCCCTGATATCGCTCCCGAACGCGATCTTCCCGCGATCATCAGTGCTTACAACGTCGCGGTCGGCGGCGAGAATACGGACAGCGCCGGCTATCACGAGACGCTGACCCAGCTTTACGTCACCGCCATCCGCCAGTTCGCGGCTGCCCTGCCGCCGGAGACTCCGCTGGCCGATGCCGTTCACCGCTTGCTGGAAAGCGAGATAGCGGCGCGCGACTGGCCGCTGCGGTTCTACTCGCGCGACCGCCTGTTTTCCGTCGAAGCGCGCCGCCGGTTCGTGGAGCCCGATCTCCAACACTTGGGCTAAGTCAGCACAAGTTCGGTCGAATTTGCAGCGCAGGTTCGTTGCGCTGGCATGAAACTGGTGTCAGAATGGCACCTTGCAGGTCGATCATCGGGACGGGGGCAGCCGTTGATGATACTTGCGCCTACCAACGCTCGACAGGACTGCATTTTGATCGTTCCCGTTTCCGCTACCGTGCTCCTGCTAGCCAACGCCTCGTTCGCATCTGAAACCCCGAACCCATCGGTCGAGGCTGCCGCGCCGCAGGTGCCAGGGGACGATGCCACGGCGCCCGTCGTCGTATCGACAACGGCGCAGGGAGCGACCGCGCAAGCGTCCGCCGCCCCACCCCCCAAGGCCGATCCGAACGCCATTACCGTGGAGGCAAAGCGTCGCCCCTCACCCACCGATCCGTTCGAGAACATCAACGAGAAATCGTACGAAGTGGTCCAGGGCGTGGACAAGGCCTTCGTCGCGCCCGTCGCCAGCGTCTATCGCGATGGCTTGCCCGGCCCGCTCCGCGACGGCCTGCACAACGTGCTTTACAACCTGGACGAACCGGTCGCGTTCGTGAACTTCGTGCTCCAGTTGAAGCCGCACAGCGCGCTGAAGACGCTGGGCCGCTTCATGATCAACTCCACGCTCGGCATCGGCGGCCTGTTCGACGTTGCCAAGCGCAAGCCGTTCCACCTTCCCTATCGCCACAACGGCTTCGCCAACACGATGGGCTACTACGGCATCGGCCCCGGCCCTTATGCCTTCCTGCCGATCGTGGGGCCAACCACGCTGCGCGACGGCATCGGCCTGTTCTTCGATCGCGCCTTCATCCCCACGCTGGTGCGCGGGCCATTCAAGCATCCCGCCTATTCGATCGGCGCCAGCGTGGTGCGCTCGCTCGACTACCGCGTGGAGTTCGACGATACGCTGCGCAAGCTGAACATCGAAGCCAAAGACCCTTACGCCGCGACGCGGACGTATTATCTCGCGATGCGGCAGGCGGAGATCGACGCGCTGCACGGCAAGATCACGCCGGTTCCCGATCCGTCCTCGTTCGCGCCCAAGACCCCGGCAGTGCCCGCCCCGGCGCCTGCGCCAGCACCGGAAGCAAGCGCGCCGGCCGCCCCTGCCGCGATGGTGCCAGTGCCGGCGGNNCCTGCCGCGACGGTGCCAGCGCCGACGGAGGCTCCCGCCGCCCCGCCAGCCGCGCCCACGCAGCCGTAAAGCGGTTCAGGCGAAGGCCCGCGTCGCCTTGAGCCGGTTGTAGGCTTCTACCACCTGCTGCAGGCGTCCTTCGTGGCTGCGGTCGCCACCGTTGCGATCGGGATGATAGCGCCGGACCAGTTCCGAATAGCGCGATCGTAGCGCCCGGCGATCGGCATCGAAAGCCAGCCCCAGCACCTCGTAAGCCGCGCGTTCTTCAGGGCCGATACCGCGCTGCGCGGCTTCCTGCGCGTTGCGGTGATCCTGACGGCGCGCCTTCGCCCGCGCCGCGATTGCCTCCAGCGGATCGGCGAAGTCCGCCCAGCGCGGAGCGGCATCGATGCCCGCATCCGGCCGGAACGCGCGGGAATGCGTGTCCCACCCNNGCGTTGAACGCGCGGACATGATCGAGGCAGAACCAGCGGTAATCGCCGGGGCCGTCGAAGCCCGAAGCACGCACGCCGGGCGCGCGGAATTCTCCCGGCTGGTCGCAGCCGGGAGCATTGCAAAGGCGCCCTGCATTGTGGACGCGGCCGTGAAACTTGTCTTGCCTCATTGGGCTTTCACATGGTGTCTGACGCGCTAAAACGGAAGACATGACAGGACCGATCGCACAGGAAATCGAACAGAGGCTGAAAGAAGCCTTCCTTCCGCTACGGCTTGCGGTGATCAACGACAGCGCCAGCCACCATGGCCATGCCGGACACGACGGGTCGGGCGAATCGCATTTCACCGTCGAGATCGAAAGCGCGGCCTTTGCCGGCGTTTCCCGGCTGGAGCGCCAACGCATGGTCAATCGCGCGCTGGGCGATCTGCCGGGGCAACGCGTCCACGCGCTGGCCATCAAGGCGCGGGCGCCCGGCGAATGACGGCAAGCGCCACGGCGCGGCGCATCCGCAGGGCGGCGCGCATCCTGCTGTTCGATACCGATGACCGGCTGCTGCTGTTCCGCTTTACGCCCGAAGGCCGCAGCCCATTCTGGGCCACGCCGGGCGGCGAATGCGATCCGGGCGAGGACTGGGCCGACGCGGCCCGGCGCGAACTGCTGGAGGAAACCGGCATCGTCGCCGATCCCGGCCCGGTGATCGCCGCGCGCGGCAACGATTTCGTGACCTTCGACGGCGAACCCGTGACGGCGGACGAGCGCTATTTCCGCATCCGCGTGTCCGCCGCCGCGATCGATACCAGCGGCCATACGGAACTGGAGCGCCGGCTGATGTGCGAGCACCGCTGGTTCGACAGGGCCGAGCTTGCCGCATGGCCCGAACGCATATTCCCGCCCGAACTGCTCGATCTGCTTGACCGCGACGGCGCCAGCGGGGAACCATCGGCCTGACAAAGCCGCGCCATGCAGAATCGCGGGATCGGATAACGAGAGGAAGCGGAGAGGATGACGTTCAACGGACAAACCGTGTGGATCACAGGCGCATCCTCCGGCATCGGCGCCGCGATGGCGCGGGCGCTGGCGAAGGACGGCGCGCATCTGATCCTGTCCGGCCGTAACGCCGCCGCGCTTGAAGAAGTGGCGGCCGATTGCGGGAATGCGTTGGTGCTGCCTTTCGATGTCGGCGATGCGGACGCGCGCGATGCGGCCGTGGCCGCCGCGTGGGAATGGGCGCTGGCAAGAAGCGGCGGCGTGGACATGCTGGTCAACAATGCCGGGCTCAGCCAGCGTTCGCTGGCCGTTGATACCGCGTTTTCGGTCTATGAACATATCGTGGGCATCGACCTGCTGGCCCCCATCGCGCTGACGCAAGCCCTGCTGCCGCGCATGGCGGAGCGGGGCGAAGGTCGTTTTGTCATGATGTCGAGCGTCGCCGGAAAGGTCGGCGTGCCGATGCGGACAGCCTATTGTGCCGCCAAGTTCGGCCTGATCGGCTATGCCGACGCCTTGCGCGCCGAAACCGCGCACCTGGGGCTGAAGATTCACGTCATTGCGCCGGGTTCGGTCCGCACCAACGTATCGCGCAACGCGATGACCGCCGATGGCAGTCTGCGCGGTGCCAGCGATCACGCGATCGAGAACGGCATCGCGCCGGAAGAGGCCGTTGCCGAGATGCTGGCGGCAATCCTGCGCGATGAACGCGAAATCGTGATCGCGCGCGGGATCGAGCAGCAGATGGGCGAGCTGCGCCGCACGCCCGACGCGCTGTTTGACCAGGTCGCCGCGATGATGGCCGCCGGGTACGCGGAAAAGATGCAACGGGAGGGGTAACCAGCATGGAACAGCAGCGGATCACGCTTGCCAACGGAATCGAACTGGACGTGGTGGACGTGGGGCCAAGGGATGCCCCGGTCCTGATCTTCCTGCACGGCTTTCCCGAATCGCACCGCACCTGGCGCCACCAGGTTGCGCATCTTTCGGCGCGCTATCGCTGCATCGCGCCCGACCAGCGCGGTTATCGCGGATCGTCCAAGCCCGAAGGCGTCGAAAACTACACGCCGGACAAGCTGATCGGCGATATCTTCCTGCTGGCGGACGCGCTGGGCGTCGACAAGTTCACCGTGCTCGGCCACGACTGGGGCGGCGCGATCGCCTGGGGCGTGGCGCTTATGGGCCAGGGCACGCGCGTGACGCGCGCGGTGATCGCCAACGCCCCCCACCCCGGTGTGTTCCAGAAGCTGCTCTATCTCGATCCCGTCCAGCGCGCGGCCAGCCAGTACATGCGCGCCTTCCGCGATCGCGCGAACGACGCGCTGGTGCGCGAACATGGCCTTGCCGCGCTGCTGATGAAGGCGCTCGACTGGAAGCGGTCGCCGGTGATGGAGCCGGAAGAACGCGATGCATTGATGCGGGACTGGCAGGATGCCGACGCGAGCATCGCGATGCTCAACTGGTATCGCGGCAGCCCCATCGACGTGCCCCCGCTCGACGCGCCCTATGCGCTGCCGGACGGCTTCACGCCGCCGCCGCTGCCACCGCTCAACATCCCGACGCTGGTGATCTGGGCGCTCGACGATCTGGCACTGCCGCCCGCCAATCTCGAAGGGCTGGAGTCCGGTATCCCCGATCTGACGATCGAAAGGATTCCCGATTGCGGGCACTTCGTGCCATGGGAAGCGCCCGAGGAAGTGAACGCGGCGATCGACAGCTTCTTCGCCCGTACCGAATTCAAGAGGTCCGATGGCTGAACAGCACGAGCAAGCCCCCTCCGGCAAGCGCCCGCTGATGCGCAATCATGGCGGTGGGCACGCCCCGGTAAGCAACCTCGAACTGTTCTTCGATCTCGTTTACGTCTTCGCGATCACGCAGCTTTCGCACACCTTGCTGCACCATCTTTCGTGGATGGGGCTGCTGGAAGCGGCCTGCCTGTTCCTGGCGGTGTGGTGGGCGTGGATCTACACCGCCTGGGTCACCAACTGGACCGATCCGGAACGCGGGCCGGTGCGGTTGATGCTGATCGCGGTAATGCTGGGCAGCCTGCTGGTTTCGGTCGCCCTGCCCGATGCGTTCGGCGAAACCGGCCTGCTGTTCGCGGCGAGCTACGTCGCCGTCCAGCTCGGGCGCTCGCTGATGACGATCGCGATCATGCGTGGCGAGGACCGAGGCGCCGCGCGCAACATGGTACGCATAGCGTTCTGGTTCGCCCTGCCCGCGCCGCTGTGGATCGCGGGGGCGCTGGCCGATCCGCACGGCACGCGGATCGCCCTGTGGTTCGCCGCGCTGCTGATCGAATATCTCGGGCCCATCCTGTGGTTCCGCACGCCGGGACTGGGCCGGTCGACTCCGGGCGACTGGAACATCTCGGGCAGCCACATGGCCGAACGCGGCGGGCTGATCGTCATCATCGCGCTGGGCGAAGGCATTGTCGTGACCGGCGCGAACTTCGCCGAGGCTACCCATGATCCCGCGCATGTGCTGGCGTTTCTGCTCGCCTTCGTGGGTTCCGTGCTGATGTGGTGGATCTATTTCGACACGGGTGCGCAGCGCGGGGCGGAGCACATCGAGCACCACGCCGAAGCGGGCAAGGTCGCGCGCGCGGCCTACACCTACCTGCACATGCCAATCGTGGCCGGAATCGTCGTCAGCGCCGTGGCCGACGCGCTGCTGCTCGAAGAACCGGCTGGTCACACGGAGCCGGGACTGGTGCTGACGCAATGCGGCGGCCTTCTGGTCTATCTGCTCGGCAACGGCCTGTTCAAACGCTTCTCCAGCCCGCTCAGGGTCTTCCCGCCGTCGCATCTGGCAGGCTGCTTTCTGCTTGCGGTGGCAGGCCTGTGGGCGTGGCTGATGCATCCCCTGGCGCTGGCCTTCGTCGGCGTGAGCGTCCTCGTGCTTGCCGTGGTGGCGGTGTGGGAATGGGGCTCCTATCACGGCGGCTGGAAAAGCCGGTTCGCGCAGGGCTGAACCCGGTCACCGGCTTTCGCCAGCCGGTTCAGCCGCGCCAGTCGATCGAGGTGCCGTGCGGATGCGCCCGCGCCAGCATGCGCGGGGCGCCGTCGCCCGGCCAATAGCGCACGGCGAGTTCGTGCAGGTGAATTTCGCGGTTGGCCTCGAGTGCTATCCACGCCAGCGCCCTCTCCGCCGAAGCGCGCGCACCGGCCGCCTCCATGGCGGCGGTAACGCGCTCCTGCTGGTCGCCGGGCACATATTGCCAGACGATCGAATGCATCAGCACGCGCGTGGTGCCCGCTGCTTGCGGCCTGGCCAGTTCCGCCTCGACGAAATCGGCGGCGTTCATCTTCACCAGATCGGGCGGAGCGGCGCGCGCGGCATCGATGGCCGCTTCCAGCCGCTGGAAACGCTCCGTCATTTCCGGCCAGACGAACGCCTTGAGCCGCAGCGCCTGCGCCGGGTCCGCCAGATCGACCGGGGCGACGTCGCAGCCGCGCGTGGACGCGATCTCGATGGCGCGCGCCGGCGGTGGCGCGCCCTGCCATACGGGGGCGATCCGCAACGCGCCCGGCTCCGGCCCCACGTTCACGCCGCCCAGCGCATAGTGGTAGCGCGCCAGCATCAGATTGATCCCGCCGCTCGATCCGATTTCCAGGCACTGGAAGCGCGGCGGCAGGCCCTGGTCGGCCAGCCACAGCATCGCCGCGACGAAATTGGCGGAGCGCCCTGCCTCGTTGGTCTGCGGCGGCCCATCGAGCCAGGGCTGAAGGTCCGCGTCATGCGCGGCGATCACCCCTGCAATGATCGCCGCGTCGTCGATGTCCTGCGCCCCGGCGTAGAGTGCGGCCAGCGCAGGCGCGCGGCCGGACAGGTGCAGCCCATGAAGCGCGCCCGCCACGCGCAACGGCAGCGCATCGGCCAGCGGCGCGCCATGCCACCCGCGAATCCGGTCGAGCAGCGGCCCGCGTTCCCCGCGCTCCAGCAATTGCGCCACTGCGGCGCAGACCCGCGCGGTCACCGGCGCGCCGGCATTCAGGCAATAGGCGACCTGGTTGGCGAAGGCGGTGGCGATGGCATCCATGCCCGTCGCCTGCATATCGACGAATTCATATTTGCCTGTCATCGCCAGCTCTCCTTGCCCTTTGCGCCCGCTCGCCATATGGGCGGCCGGTTATGACTCCAGCCGCACCGACCGCTTCGCAGCTCGTCTTCGCTCTGCCCAAGGGCCGCATCCTCGATGAAGCGTTGCCCCTGCTCGCGCAAGCCGGGTTGGTGCCCGAGGCGGAGTTCCATGACAAGAACTCCCGCGCGCTGAGCTTCGCGACGAACCAGCCGGACGTGAAGATCATCCGCGTCCGCGCCTTCGACGTGGCGACGTTCGTGGCGCATGGCGCGGCGCAGGCCGGCATCGTCGGGTCCGACGTGATCGATGAGTTCGACTATGCCGATCTTTACGCGCCGGTCGATCTCGACATCGGGCATTGCCGGCTTTCCGTGGCCGAGCCGGTCGCGGTGGACGGGGCGGCGGACGTGGCCCGCGAAAGCCATGCCCGCGTCGCCACCAAGTATCCCAACCTCACGCGGCGGCACTTCGAGAAGCTGGGCGTGCAGGCCGAAGTGGTGAAGCTCAACGGCGCGATGGAGCTGGCGCCCTCGCTGGGGCTGGCCAGCCGCATCGTGGACCTCGTTTCCACCGGCCGCACGCTGAAGGACAACGGGCTTGTAGAAACCAGCCGGATCATGCCGGTTTCGGCGCGGCTGATCGTCAACCGCGCCGCGCTGAAGACCGACAGCGCCCGGCTGGGCGGCCTGATCGATGCGTTTCGCGCGCTGGTGGCGGAAAGGAAGGCGGCCTGATGCTCCGGCTCAAGTCCAGCGATCCCGATTTCGGCAGGGCCTTCACCCGGCTGGTCAAGGACCGGCGCGAAAGCGACGAGAACGTCGCGCGCGACGTGCAGACGATCATCGAGGACGTGCGCCTGCGCGGCGATGCGGCGCTGGCCGAATATACCGAGCGGTTCGACAACCACCTGCCCGGCGATGACGACTGGCGCATCGCGCCCGAGGCGTGCCGCGACGCGTTCGAGACGCTGGCGCCAGACTTGCGCGCAGCGCTGGAACTGGCCGCCCAGCGCATCCGCACCTACCACGAGGCACAACGGCCGCAGGATCGCGACTACGTCGATGATGCCGGCATCCGGCTCGGCGCGAAGTGGCGGGCGGTCGATGGCGCGGGGCTTTACGTGCCGGGCGGCCGCGCCGCCTATCCATCGTCCCTGCTGATGAACGCCATTCCCGCCAAGGTCGCGGGCGTGGAGCGGCTAGTCATCGCCACGCCCACCCCCAAGGGCGAGATCAATCCGCTGGTGCTGGCCGCCGCGCACCTTGCCGGGGTGGACGAGGTCTGGCGCGTGGGCGGCGCGCAGGCGATCGCCGCGCTCGCTTATGGCACCGGCCGCATCCGGCCCGTGGACGTCATCACCGGCCCCGGCAATGCCTGGGTGGCCGAAGCCAAGCGACAGCTCTACGGCGTGGTCGGGATCGACATGGTGGCCGGCCCATCCGAAATCCTCGTGATCGCCGACGCGAAGAATGATCCGCAGTGGATCGCCGCCGATCTGCTCAGCCAGGCCGAGCACGACCCTGCCGCGCAATCGATCCTGATTACCGACGATGCGAAGTTCGCCGACATGGTGGCCGACATGGTGGGGGTGGAGATCGCCATGCTACCCAAGGCCAAGGTCGCCAAGGCAAGCTGGGACGCGCACGGCGTTATCATCGTCGTCGATTCGCTGGACGAGGCCCCCGCCCTCGCCAATCGCCTTGCCGCCGAACACGTCGAGATCGCGACTGACGATCCCGAAGCGCTGTTCGCCCAGATCCGCCATGCCGGCTCCGTCTTCCTCGGACGTAACACGCCCGAGGCCATCGGCGATTACGTCGCCGGCCCCAACCATGTCCTGCCCACCGGGCGCCGCGCGCGCTTCTCCTCGGGCCTTTCTGTTCTGGATTTCATGAAACGCACCAGCTTCATTGCGGTGAGTGACGCCGGTCTCGATGCCGTCGGCCACGCCGCCATTCAACTTGCCAACGCCGAAGGGCTGACCGCCCATGCCCGCTCGATCGAACTGAGGCTCGGCATATGACCGTCCGCAACGGCCGCGCGCCGGGCCAGGCCCGTTCCGCCGCTCGCCTGGCGGCGGTGCAGGCGCTCTACCAGCTTGAGATGGAAAAGCCCGAGCTGCGGCTGCTGCTGGACGAATTCCACCAGCACCGGCTGGGCGCGGAGATCGAGGACGTCGAGTATCTCGCTGCCGACGTGAGCTTTTTCGACGATATCGTGAAGGGCGTGGACGCCCGCCGCGACGAGATCGACGGCCTGCTCACCGCGCGTCTTGCACAGGGCTGGTCGCTTTCGCGGCTGGATCGCACGATGCACCAGGTGCTGCGCGCCGGCACCTACGAGCTGCTGGCCCGGCGCGACGTGAACGTCGGCACGGTCATCACCGAATACGTCGATGTCGCCCACGCCTTTTTCGAGGAGCGCGAGGCGAAGTTCGTCAACGGCCTGCTGGATGCCGTGGCGAAGGACGTGCGCCAATAGACCCGGATGGCCCTGTCCTCCTCCCGTTACGGAAGGGGGACAGGATAGCGCGACCTAAAGCCGTTCCGCGTGCCAGCGCACGTGGTCTTCCATGAAGGTGGAAATGAAGTTGTAGCTGTGGTCGTAGCCTGGCTGCATCCGCAGCGTGAGCGCCACGCCCGCCGCCTTGCAGGCCGCCTCGAACAGTTCGGGCCGAAGCTGTTCGGCGAGGAACTGGTCCGCACCGCCCTGATCAACGAGAATGTCGCCAGCCGGACGTCTGCCGTCCTCGACCAGCGCGGTCGCATCGTGCGCGCGCCACGCGGCCCTGTCCTCACCCAGATAGCCGCCCAGCGCCTTGTGGCCCCACGGCACTTGCCCCGGCGCGACAATCGGCGCGAAGGCCGACAGCGACTTGAACTTGTCCGGATAGGTCAGGCCCAGCGTCAGCGCCCCATGGCCGCCCATCGAATGGCCGGTGACGCCCATGCGATCGAGATCGACCGGGAAGTTCGCCGCCAGCAGCGCCGGCAGTTCCTCGGCGACGTAATCCCACATCCGGTAATGCGGCGCGAACGGCGCCTGCGTGGCATTGACGTAGAAGCCCGCACCCAGCCCGAAATCATAAGCGCCCGCGGGATCGTCGGCCACGCCCTCGCCACGCGGCGAGGTATCGGGTGCAACGAAGACGATGCCGCGTTCGGCGCAGGCCTTGCGGTATTCGCCCTTGTCGGTGACGTTCGCATGCGTGCAGGTCAGCCCCGAAAGGTAGATCAACACCGGCAGCTTGGCGCCCGCCCCTGCTTGTGCCTGCGGGGGCAGGAAGACCGAAAAGGTCATTCCCGTCCCCGTCGCGGTCGAAGCGTGCGCATAGACACCCAGCGTGCCGCCGTGCGCCTTGCTCGTCGAAACCGTCTCAAGCGTCATCCGGTCAGCCCAGAACGTGCAGCGCGCACAGCTTGTTGCCGTCCGGATCGCGCAGATAGGCGAGATAGTACGGGCTGCCTTCGCGCGGTCCCGGCGGGTCTTCGCACGCCGTGCCGCCATTGGCCACGCCAGCGGCATGCCATGCATTCGCCTGGTCCGGCGTCATCCCGAAACCGACGGTCCCGCCGTTGGCGAAGCAGGCAGGCTTCCCATCGATCGGAAGGGTCAGGATGAAGATGCCCCCGTTGTGCTGGTAGATGAGCCGGCCCTTGGGGTCGGTCACGCCTTCCGGCCCGCCGAACGCGGCGAACGTGGCGTCGTAGAACTTCTTGGAGCGGGCAATGTCATTGCTGCCCAACATCACGTGCGTGAACATGCGTATCTCTCCCTTCGCGATAGCCGGAAACGCTTAGAGGGCGTCGGCTCCCGAGGGTCAAGTGCTCTCTTGCGCCGGTCAGTTCAGGCGTCAGTTCTGGGCCGCGATCAGTTGCACGGCGCGGTCCAGCGCGGGCAAGGCGGATACGCCATCGGGCACGTCGTTGGCATAGATCGAGAAGATCAGTTCCTGCCCGCTTGCCGCCCGAAGAAAGCCTGAAAGCGCGTTGCTGGCGTTGAGCGAACCGGTCTTGGCGAAGATCGCACCCTGCAGCGGCGTTGCGGCGAAACGGTTCTTCAGGGTGCCATCCACGCCGCCCACCGGCAGCGTCGCGCGCCACACCGCGCCCCAGGGCTGGCCGGCGGCCCAGCGCAACAAAAGCACCGTCGCGCGCGGGCTGGCGCGGTTGTAGGTCGACATGCCCGAGCCATCGAAAAAGTCGTAGCCGGCGCGCGGCACCCCGGCCTGCGCCAGCACGCCGCGCAGCGCGGCAAGTCCATCGGCCACCGACCCGCTTCCCGAAAGCCGGCCGATCCGCCGCAGCAACAGTTCGGCGTGGAGGTTCTGGCTGTCCTTGTTGATCCGCATCACGTCGGAGGCAAGCGCCGGCGGAGAAAGCCGTGCCAGGAACACGGGTTCCGGCGCCACGGGCACAGGCCGGGTGCCGCGCTGGCGGGGATCGTCAAGCGGCGTGGCGGGACGATGGCGCACGCGGACGGCGCCGGTCACTTTCACGCCGCGCGCTTCCAGCAGGGCACGCAACCGGCTGGCGGCATAGTGCGCGGGATCGTCGATTCCGACGCGATAGCGCCACGACGCGCCCGCCGGGATCGTGCCAGCCAGCCGCAATTCGTCTCCGTTCGGCGCGCGGTCGAAGGCCAGCGCCCGCGTACCTCCTTCCAGAGTCACGGCTTCGTTGCGCAGGCGATAATAGGGCAGCGTCGCCTGCGGCGTCTGCCCGCCGGCCGCGCCCTGGACCACCAGCTCCAGCGCGTTGTCGTCCAGCGAGAGCGCGGAGATACCGGTGCCGGATTCGGTCACCTGGTTGTTCCAGCTCATGCCGGTGCTCCAGCGCTCGTCCGGGAACCAGCGATCGTCGCCGATCACGTCACGGACCTTGCGCGTCCGCGCGGCGACCGCATCGGCCAACGTGGCGAGGCAATCCTCGGCACAATCGGGCGCGGAAGACAGGCGGGCATCGCCGTGCCCATAGAGCGCCACGTCGCTGCCCGCTTCCAGCGCCACCGCCGCGCCACCTTGCGCATCCGGCGCGTCGATGCCCGGCAGCAGGGCATAGGCCGCGATCGTGGTGAACAGCTTGGTGTTGGATGCGGGGATGAAACGCGCGTCCGGGTTGATCGCCACAATCTCGCGCCCATCCGCCGTCGTGACCAGCAGGCCGAAGCGCGTGCCGGCGGGCGCGGCGGCGAGAACCTGCTCCACCTGATCTTGCAAGCTGGCGGCCTGCGCGGGCGGGGGCGCGGCCAAAGCGGCGGGAACCGGGGTAGCGGCGCAGGCCAGCGCGAGGACAAGACACGGCATGCGCGCGATCATCATGCCATGATGCCCCGCGACCTGCCGCTTGTCGATGACCTTGAATGCAGCGCGGCACGCGCGGCTGGAACAGACAAAAAGACGGGGCGCGTTCTCCCGGAACACGCCCCGCAAGCAACTGCCACCACGGGGATTTCAGGCGGCGGCAGCGATAAGGCGGCGGATGTCCTCCGAACCTTCGACATGAACCGGCGCGCCGGTCTTGCGCCGACGGGCAAGCCATTCGCTCATCGTTTCGGCGGTCGTGTGGTCCATGCCCTTCAGGCCATCGAGGTCGAGCCGGACCGGACGGTTGGCCGGCAGGCGCTCCAGCGCGCCCGTCAGCTTGGTCAGGCTCAGGAACGTGGCCGTGCCTTCCAGCGCGACATGCGATTCATGCTCGTCGTGGCTCTCGTCCACCTTGAGCTTGAGGTTGCGGCGATAGGGCACCAGTTCGAGCAGCGACATGGCGAGGCCAACCAGAACACCCGTCAGCAGGTCGGTCGCGACCACGAGCACGAAGGTGACGACCCAGATCGCCGCCGGCAGCAGACCGTGCGCATGGAACAGGTGGCGCACATGATCGAGGCTCACCAGCTTCCAGCCGGTCACCACCAGCACCGCGCCCAGCGCCGCCATCGGCACCTCGCGCAGCAGCCAGGGCAGCAGCGCCACGAAGCCGAGAATCCAGATGCCGTGCAATACGGTGGACATACGGGTCTTCGCGCCGGCCTGCACGTTGGCGGAACTGCGGACGATCACACCGGTCATCGGCAGCGCACCGAACACGCCGCACAGGAAGTTGCCCACGCCCTGTGCGCGCAGTTCCTTGTTGTAATCGGTGCGCACGCCATCGTGCATCCGGTCGACCGCCGCCGCCGACAGCAGCGTTTCCGCGCTGGCGATGAAGGCGATGGCCACCGCGGTGACAATCAGGCCGGGGTTGGCCAGCACGCCGAAGACGCCGGTATCGGGCAAGGCGAACGCCGCCGCGATCGATTCCGGCACCTGGATGCGCGCCACGTCCAACTGGAAGAAGTAGGCGACCAGCGTGGCCGTGACCACGCCCAGCAGCGCCGCCGGCACCAGATTGAGCGAAGCCGGACGCAGCTTTTCCCAGGCGATCATCACGCCGATGGTGAGCAGGCCGATCATCAGCGCGAATTCGGTGGCGCGCAGGCTCCACGGTTCAAGGCCCAGGACGCGGCCGGGAATGGCAGCCAGGTTCTCCATGCCATTGGACAGCGGCTTGGCGTCGAACAGGATGTGGAACTGCCCGACCACGATCAGCGCGCCGATCCCGGCGAGCATCCCGTGGACCACCGCCGGCGAAATCGCGCGGAACAACCCGCCCATGCGCACGACGCCCGCCAAGAATTGGACCAGACCCGCGATCACCAGCACCGGACCTAGCGCGGACATGCCGTAATCGCGCACGAATTCGAACACGATCACGGCAAGGCCCGCCGCCGGGCCACTTACCTGCAGGGGCGACCCCGCCAGCATACCCACGACGATGCCGCCGATGATCCCGGTCACCAGTCCCTTTTCGGGCGGCACGCCGGATGCGATCGCGATGCCCATGCACAGGGGCATCGCGACCAGGAACACGACGATCGACGCGGTGAAATCGCGCGCGATGTGCGCGAACGGCCCCCGCCCCACCGTCTGGCTTTCCGCCATCTGGCTCATTCGGCAGCCTCCGCCAGCGGGCCTTCGGCAGAAATGCGGCGCGCGGCCGGCAGGGCGACGGGAAGCGGCTGATCCTCGCGCATCGGCACGAACTGGCCGGTCACGCCGTCCAGCCCCAGCACCTGGCCCGCGTGGATGTCCACGAACCAGCCGTGGAGCGCCATTTCGCCCCGCGCGATCGCGGCGGCGACCGACGGGTGGGTGCGCAAGTGATTGATCTGCGCGATCACGTTCTCAAGACTCAGCGCGCGCACCCGCTCCGTCCCGTGAAGGTGCGGCGAGCCGGTGCTGACAATGTGCTCCGCGGCCGCGCCGTGCCGCAGCCAGGCCGCGACGTTGGGCATCCCGTCGAGCATCGAGGGATCGGAGAGCGCCTTCATCGCGCCGCAGTCCGAATGGCCGCAGACGATGATGTCGCTGACGCCCAGCGCGGCCACGGCATATTCGACGGTCGAGGAAACGCCGCCGTTCATCGTCGCGAACGGGGGAACGATGTTGCCGGCATTGCGGCACACGAACAGTTCGCCCGGCTCCGCCTGAAGAATATGCTCCGGCACGATGCGCGAATCCGCGCAGGAAATCATCAGGGCCTTGGGTGACTGGCCGTGATGCGCCAGCTTGTGGAACAGTTCGCCCTTGTCGGGGAACACGGTCTTTTCGAAACTGAAGACCCGGCCGATAAGCTCGTTCACGGTCAACTCCTGCAAAACAGAGGATGCCCGGCTCTTTGCACTCCGGGCTTGTCCCCAAGCTAAGCGGGTGGTTTTTCCGTTGTTCCGCAGGACTGTAAGAAATTGTTGCTCCGCAGCAACGGCGGCTCAATCGGGCACGCGTGGCAGACGGATGGTCGCGCGAAGGCCGCCTTGCGGGGCATTGCGCAAATGCAGCCGGCCGTTTTCGGACCGGATTGCGCGGTGGACGATGGGCAAGCCCAACCCCATCCCTGGCGTATCGCGCGAACGGGCATTGTCGAGCCGCACGAACGGCTGAAGCACTTCCTCCAGTTGATCGTCCGGAATGCCGGGGCCATCATCGGCCACTTCGATCTCGATAAGATCGCCCCGGTCGCGCACCGCGACGCGGACGTTGCCGCCATAGTGCAGCGCGTTCTCGATCAGGTTGGAAACGGAACGGCGCACGGCCACCGGGCGCGCCACCATGTCCAGACTGTCCGGCCCGGCATAGACCGCATCCGCGCCCCGGTCCGATGCGGCATCGACCAGTGTCTGCACCATGGCCGCCACATCGATCCGCTGCTGCGCGGTGCGATCGTCCCCCGATTCCACGAAGACCTGCAACGAGGCGAGCAGATCGCGCATCTCGTCGATATCGCGGCTCATTTCCTGATGGGCCGCCGGATCGATCCCGGCATTGTCCAGCCGCAATTGCAACCGCGCCAGCGGCGTGCGCAGATCGTGGCCGATCGCCAGCAGGGTCTGCGATCCCCGCGCCAGCAGCTCGTGGATGCGCAATTGCATGGCGTTGAACGCGTGGATCAGCTCGCGCACTTCGGCCGGGCCGGTCTCGGGCAACGACTGCGGCTGCGCCGAGCCGACCCGGCGCGTTGCCTGCACCAGCGTGGCCAGCGGCCGCAGCGTGGTGCGGAACAGGAACCAGGCCAGCAACGCCAGCAAGGCCGTGGGCAGCACCGTCTGCCCCACCCGCCCCAGGTTGAGTGTCCAGGCGGATCGGCTGAACGTGCGGAAGGTGAGGTAGGAGCGGTCGGAGAGCGTCATCGAACCGCCGATGTCCCCTTGCCCGCGCAAGGGCAGCAGGTGCATCCGCAGATCAACCTTGCCCAGGTCCGGTTCGAACGCCAGCACCTGCGCGCGCAGGCGGGTCAGGCTGACCGTGGTCGGCAGCGTGTCGGGCTGGGCGGACCAGCGGACGCTGAACCGCTCGGTGCTCAGTTCGCGCGCCACAACGCTGCGGTTGGCCGGCTCGGTCCGTTCGATCACGCGATAGGCGATGGTCAGGTGCTCGGCCATGCGCGCGGCATCGTCTTCGCGCAGCGCGAAATCGTTGGCGCGATCGAGCACGATCGAATTGGCCACGAAATCGATCGTCGCCACCAGCAGCAGAATCGCGAGCAACCGGCCGGGCAATCCCATGCCGCCTCCAAACTTCTGCAGGAAGCGGCGAAAACCGTTCAAGCGCGCTCCACCTCGGCGCTCAGCATATAGCCGATGCCCCGCACGGTCACGATCGGCGCCTGCCCGCCGGCGGCGGACAGCTTGCGGCGAAGGCGGCTGACCAGCACGTCCACGCTGCGGTCGGAGCTGTCGGCCAGGCGCGTGCGCGACAGTTCGATCAAGCGCTCCCGCCCGATCACGCGCTGCGGCTGGCCGAGGAAAGCCGCAAGCAGATCGAACTCCGCGCCGGTGAGATCGACGATTGCGCCCGAGGGCGAGCGCAGTTCGCGCCGGGCGACCGAGAGCGTCCAGCCCAGGAAGCGGATCTCGCTGGACCGTGGCTCCGCCGCGTCATCCGTGGGGGCGCCATGACGGCGCAGCACCGCGCCGATCCGCGCGATCAGTTCGCGCGTGCCGAAGGGCTTGGCCAGGTAATCGTCCGCGCCCAGTTCCAGCCCCAGCACGCGATCCTCTTCGCTGCCGCGCGCGCTGACGAAGATGACCGGCACTTCGCTGGTCTTGCGCAGGCGGCGCAGCAAATCGATGCCGCTGGTGCCCGGCAACATGATGTCCAGCACCACGAGGTCAGCCGGCTCGTTTTCCAGCAGCACCCACATTTCGGCGCCGGTCGCGGCGGCGCGGACGTGGTAGCCGTGTTCGCGCAACGCGCGCGACGTCAACGTGCGCAACGGCGCATCGTCCTCAACCAGTACGATCGAAGGGGCGGTCATCGGAAGGTATCAACACTCTTCATTGCCGGGGACAATAGGGATTGCGGGTCCACGCCGCAATCATCGCCGTGCGCCAGTTATAGCGGCAGCGGGGCAGCCATGTTCCCGCGCCACAGCGCGGGCGGGAACATGGCGCAAACGTCAGTGCGCTGCGTGCCCGGCCGGCACATTTGCGGCCAGACGGCGGGCATCAAGATCGCGCGCGCGATGCGCGGCGCAGGCCACGTCCTTGCCGGGATGCGGATTGCACACCCGCGTCACCGTGGGCGTCGCGTCGGCGATACGCTTCGTGGAAGGCGCCGCAGCAGGCGCACCGCAGACTATCGCGCGTCCGCCGGCCTGCGCCGCGCAACCCGGCTGGACCGAAGGCGAGGAAACAGCGGCGGAGGCCATGGCAACCAGAGTCATAACGATCATCTCAAAACTCCCGAAATACTGATGATTCCGGGCTAACGCATGCGCCATTTCCTGATCCGCTCGCGAATGTGAGGAAGTATTGCTGCCGACACAAAGGCGCGTGAAATCGCACCAGTACCGCCTGTTTCGGGGCTTTCACCATTTCGCTTGCGCTGGAACACATGGCCGATAGGCTGCTTGCCATGGCCTCGCTCGTCACCGCTTCGCTCGCCGCCGTTGCCGCCGTCGTTGGCGGTCTGGTCGGCTGGACCGCTTTCAGCAGCGCACGCGTTTCGCGAATGATTCCGCGGGCGGGAAAAATCGCGGAAGTGGAAGGCGCGCGCCTCCATTACGTCGAACGCGGAACCGGGCGGCCGATCGTGCTGATCCACGGTCTGGGCGGACAGTTGCACAATTTCACGCATTCGCTGGTCGCGCGGCTGGAAAGCGATTTCCGCGTTATCGCGATCGACCGGCCGGGCTACGGCTATTCCGAATACAGCGGTGACGGACTTCCGACCCTGCAAAGGCAGGCGCGCATCGTCGCCAGCTTCATCCGCACGCTGGGCCTCGAAAAGCCGCTGGTGGTCGGGCATTCGCTGGGCGGCGCGCTTGCCCTGCAACTGGCGCAGGAGTTCCCCGATCTGATCTCGGGCCTCGTGCTGATATGCCCGCTGACCCAGCCCATCAGCGAGGTGCCGGACGTATTCAAGGGCCTCGTCATCCCCTCGCCCGTCGCCCGCAGGATCGTATCGTGGACGCTGGCGGTGCCGATCGGTCAGCTTCGCGGCGAACAGACATTGGCCGCCGTTTTCGCGCCGGAGACGCCGCCCGCGGATTTCGTCACGGCAGGCGGCGGCGCGCTCGGCCTGCGTCCGTCGGCGGTGTGGAGCACCTCCAGCGAGGCGAGCGGGGTTGGCGACGAGATGGCCGCGCTCGCCGCGCGCTATTCCGAAACACGCACGCCCACGGGAATCCTGTTCGCGCAACAGGACGCGATTCTCGATCCCACGCTGCATGGCGAACGCACGGCCGCGGCGCTGCCCGACGCCACGTTGCGGCTGATCCCCGGCGGCCACATGATTCCGGTCACCGCGCCAGACGCCGTCGCCGCCTTCATCCGCGAACGCGCGGCGGTCTGACCTTTTTCACATCGGGTAGGGATAGCGCTCCAGCACAGGCCCCAACGCGTCCCTGAGCGACCCGAGCCAGGCTTCGTAGTGGCGGTGCTGGTCCAGCCCCTCGCGGAAGATCGGCCGGCGCACCTGTTCGGAACTGGCCGTCCGCACCGCGCGCGCGTTTTCGTGAAAGCGCAGGCACGCCGGCTCGAACGGCAGCCCCACATGATCGAGCAGGCGGCGCACCTCGCCCTCGGTATCGGCGACCATCGCTTCGTAGTGAACGCGGTGAACCCGGCCCGGCAGCACCGCGTCGACATGGTCCATCAGCGCGACGTAATCGGCGTAATAGCGACCCATTTCGGCGAGGTCGTAGGAGAACGCCTGGCCGCGCGCGAAGTGCTGCTTGAAGTTGGAAAAGCAGCAGGCCATCGGATGGCGGCGCGCATCGATGATCGTGGCATTGGGCAGTATCAGGTGGATCAGCGGCACGTGCAGCCAGTTGTTGGGCATCTTGTCGATGAACAATGGCCGCCCAGTCCGGCGATGGACACGGGTACGTTCGAGGTATTCGGCCCCCATCGCCGCCAGACGCGCGGGATCGAGCGCGAGCAGGCCGGCAGGATAATCGTCGCGATCCGCGCCGGCATGATTGCCGGCAATGGCGCGGATGTCCGGCAGTTCCTGCGTGCCTTCGACGGCGGAATGCGATGACAGGATCTGCTCGATCAGCGTCGATCCCGCGCGTGGCATGCCCAGCACGAATATCGGATCGCGCGCCGGATCGCCCTGCCCCACCCGCGCGGCGAACACATCGGGCGTCAGCATCGCGCGCATCCGCTCCACGCGCCGCGTCGCCGGCACGTGCTCGATCGCGCTGCGGCGCAGGCGGTTGCCCTCGGCATAGTGCGCGAAAGAGGGTTCGTAGGCGCGGGCATCTTCCTGCGCCTTGCCCAGCGCGAAATGCAGATGGAAACGATCCTCGGCCGATAGGTCGTCGCGCGCGAGCGCGGCTTCCATCGCGGCGATATCCTCGGCCCCGAAGCGCACGGTCTTGAGGTTGGCCAGGCTCCACCACGCCTCGCCCAGCCGGGGTTCCAGATCGATCGCCCGGCGATAGGCGGCCACGCTGTCGTCCTGCCGGCCCACCGTCTTCAGGCTGTGCCCATAGCTGGTCCAGATGCGCGGCTGGTCCGGCCGAGCCGCCAGAACATCCTCGAATAGATCGACGGCCGCGTCCGTCTCTCCGATCATGGTCAGCGCGGCGGCCTTGAGGTTGCCGTAGGCGGGGTGCCCCGGCTCGGCTTCCAGCAAACGTTCGATCTGCTCCAGCGCCTGCGCGAAACGCTGCTGGCGATAGTAGACAAGCGCAAGGTTGAAGCGCGCTGGAGCGAACGTGGGGGCGATCTCCAGCGCATGTTCCAGAAGCGTGCGCGCATCGTCGTAGCGGCCGATCCGCCCCGCCACTTCGGCCAGCATCCGCAGCGCCGCTATATCGCGGTCATCCTCGCGCAAGTGCGCCTTGAGCAGGCGTTCGGCGATGGGGATGTCATTGGCGACCAGCGCCTGCGCTGCCTGCTGGAGACGGGGATGGTGGACCGAGGCGCGCAGTTCCGCCGCCTGCGCCATGCCCACGCCCGCGAAATCCCCGGCCTGCGCCAGTTGCGCCGCCAACAGACGCCACACATCGGGCCTCAGCGGGTCTTTCGACAACGCTTGCCGCAGCGCCGCGATCGAGGGACCGACCTTCCCCTGCGCCGCCAGCGCCTCGCCCAGCACGGCCAGCGTCGCCGCGTGGCCCGGCACGACACGCAGGATTTCGGCTGCCTGGCGCGCGGCCAGCGACGGCGC